>JBEBGB010000067.1:0-14593 GCA_040081675.1 Vicinamibacterales bacterium | reverse complement strand
GACGCGTCGCCGCTCTTGTCGAGCATCGCCACGTCTGTGATCTCGATCTCCCGCGACCCCCACCGGCCCTCTGTTGCCTCGAACATGTTCTGAAGCCCGGGTTCGGCAGCGACAGTTCCGTCGGGCGTGGCTGTGTCGGCGGCGGCCGATTCGCCAGGACTTGGCGCGTCTGTCGTCTGCAGTGAAGACTCGTCGTCTCTCCGACTTGCAGCTTCGAGAGCCTTTGCGCTGGTTGTGGCAAGCAGCGTCTCCTCGCCACGTTCCACGGCTGTCAGGTACGCATCGACCATGCGTTTGGGATCGCCGTGGCCCATGACCCGGCCTTCATCGATCCACACCGCGTCGTCGCAGAAGCGCTCGACCAGTCCGAGAGAGTGCGTCACCAGCAGGATTGTCTTGTTCCGCCGACGGAACTCGGCGAATTTGTCGAGGCACTTATGGGTGAATCCCTCGTCGCCGACAGCGAGCACTTCGTCCACGAGGAGCACGTCCGGGTCGACGTGAATGGCGACCGCAAAACCCAGGCGCATGTACATGCCTGACGAGTACGTCTTCACCGGGGCATCGATGAACTCGCGCAACTCGGCGAAGTCGACGATCTCGTCGAAGCGCTCCTCGATCTGGCGCTTGGTCAGACCGAGCATGATGCCGTTGATGAAGACGTTCTCGCGTCCGGATATTTCCGGATGGAAACCGGCACCGAGTTCGATCAGCGCCGAAATGCGACCCTCGACTCGAACGGTGCCGCTGGTCGGCTTCGTGATGCCGGCTACCAGCTTCAGTGCAGTGCTCTTGCCGGAGCCGTTGCGGCCGATGACGCCGTAGGTCGACCCCTTGCGAACGGTGAAGGACACGTCGGTGAGCGCGGGAAAGGTCTCGCCGGCACTCAGGTCGCGCAGAATGCTTCGCTGAAGCAGCGCGCTCTTGAGCGTGGCGAACTGCTTCCCACCATAGCGACGGTAGATCTTCGAGACGTTCGTGAGCTCGATTGCGTTCACGACTGAGGCTCCGCGCAGCCCAAAAGCACTACCACGGAGGACACGGTTCCCCCGTTACGTACGCGGTCTCGCCCTTCCCGGCTCTCCCGGCCTTCCTGGCCTTCCTGGCCTTCCCGCCCGGTCGTTCCTGTGTTCACACGGCCTCCGCGAACGAATCGCGCAAGCGGTCGAAGAACCAGTAGCCGGCGAGAAAGACTCCGACCGATAGCACGCCCATCGCCATCAGCCATTTCGCGTGACCGACTGGGCCCGGAAAGAACAGGATTTCCTGGTACGAGACGGCGATGTGTGTGAAGGGGTTCAGGTCGAACAGCCACTTGTACTGGCGGACATTCTCGTCCTGCCAGGGATAGATGATCGGCGTCGCGAAGAACCAGAACATCAGCAGGTTGGTGAGGAGATCGCGGATGTCGCGATAGTGCACGGTCAGAGCCGACAGGAAGAGTGCGAGACCCGTGGTGAAGACCAACTGCACGGCCACGACAACAGGGAACCAGAGCAGACCCGCTGGGTCTGGCCAGTGGCGGTACCCAATCAGAAACGCGATCAGAATCAGGAGCCCCAGGCCGTAGTGCACCATGTTCGCCAGTACGTTGACGATGGGGAGAATCTCAGCGGGGAACAGCACCTTCTTGATGAGATTTCCGCCCGACACCAGCGAGCCTGACGCTTCCATCAACGACGAAGCGAACCAGTTCCACGGCAGGATTCCGCAGAACATGAACACCGCGTAGGGCTGCGCAATCGGGTTCCGGTTCGGCAGGACGACCGTGAACACGAAGGTGTAGATCGACAGCAGGAGCAGCGGGTTGATGAACGACCAGAGCAGG
The DNA here is from genome assembly GCA_040081675.1 of Vicinamibacterales bacterium. Taxonomy (GTDB): domain Bacteria; phylum Acidobacteriota; class Vicinamibacteria; order Vicinamibacterales; family CAVVIG01; genus CAVVIG01. The sequence goes on along the minus strand of JBEBGB010000067.1, from coordinate 12,765 downwards.
CCGAGAACGGACCCGCGGTAGCGTGCCTTGAGTTCGCGTGCGACGAGACTCTGAACGAGCCCGCGGTAGCGGATCAGTTTTGCGAGGTTGGAGAACATGTGCTGCGGCCCGGCATGGATCGCCAGGCCGAGGCTACATCATCCACGAATGCGGACCCGAGAGGCTACCTGAAGTCGGATGAGCGACTTGAGCATGGCGATTCGCGCACGCTCGAAGTCCATGTCGCTTGGCGGTGAGGCCAGGCGTTCTTCGGCGCGCCGCTTGGCCGCCTCGGCTCTGGCGATGTCGATTTCGCCGGCGCGTTCGGCGTTCTGCGCCAGGACGGTGACCCTGTCCGGCTGCACCTCGGCGAAGCCGCCGGAGATCAGCAGGTAGTGCGTCTCGCTGCCTTGCCTGTACCACAGCTCGCCGGTGCCGAGCAGCGCCAGCAGGGGCGTGTGACCGACGAGGACGCCGAAGTAGCCGTCCGCGCCCGGGATCTCGACTTCGTCGACCGTCTCGTTCACGAGAGAGCGGTCTGCGGAGACGATCTGCAGCTTGAATTGCGCTGGTGATGCCATGTTTCCCAACTACGAAAGTACCAATCGGAAACTTGGCGAGTTGGAGACTTGGAGACTGGATTCACCAAGTCACGAAATCGCCAAGTCGCAAACTCGCCAGTTGACTCAGGCGGCCTGCCGCTGGCGGAACTTCTCGATCGCATCTTCGATTGTGCCAACGAGATAGAAGTCCTGCTCGGGAATCTCGTCGTGCTTGCCTTCGACGATCTCCTTGAATCCGCGAATCGTATCGGCAATCGGCACGTACTTGCCTTCGAGACCGGTGAACTGTTGCGCCACGAAGAAGGGCTGCGACAGGAACCGCTGAATCTTGCGCGCGCGCGACACGGTGAGCTTGTCGTCTTCGGACAGCTCGTCGATGCCGAGAATCGCGATGATGTCCTGCAGGTCCTTGTACCGCTGAAGGATCTGTTTCACCATGCGGGCCACGTTGTAGTGTTCGTCGCCGAGAATGCGGGGGTCGAGAATGCGCGACGAAGAGGCCAGCGGATCGACGGCCGGATAGATACCGAGTTCGGCAATCGCGCGCGACAGGTTCGTGGTCGCGTCGAGGTGACCGAAGGTCGTGGCTGGCGCCGGATCGGTGTAGTCGTCCGCCGGCACGTAAATCGCCTGCACCGAGGTGATCGAACCCTTCTTCGTCGACGTGATGCGCTCCTGCATCGCGCCCATTTCACTGGCCAGCGTGGGCTGATAGCCGACGGCCGAGGGCATGCGGCCGAGCAGTGCGGACACTTCCGAACCGGCCTGCGTGAATCGGAACACGTTGTCGATGAAGAGGAGCACGTCCTTGCCTTCGGCGTCGCGGAAGTACTCGGCCACGGTGAGGGCCGAGAGACCGACGCGCAGACGCGCACCCGGCGGTTCCGTCATCTGGCCATAGACCAGGGCCGCGCGCGACTTCGCCGGGTCGTTCACATCGATGACGCCGCTCTCCTGGAATTCCAGCCAGAGGTCGTTGCCTTCGCGCGTGCGTTCGCCGACACCCGCAAAGACCGACACGCCGCCATGCTTCATGGCGATGTTGTGAATCAGCTCCTGGATGATGACCGTCTTGCCCACGCCGGCGCCACCGAACAAGCCGATCTTTCCACCCTGCAGGTACGGCTCGAGCAGGTCGATGACCTTGATGCCGGTCTCGAACATCTTCAGTTCGGTTGACTGTTGCTCGAGTGGCGGGGCCGCGCGGTGAATGGGCCAGTACTCCGTGGCCTGCACTGGACGGTCGGGAAAGTCGACAGGTTCGCCGAGCACGTTGAGCACGCGCCCCAGTGTCTGGGGACCGACAGGGACGCTGATGGGTGCGCCAAGATCCTCGGCTTTCATGCCGCGCTGGAGGCCGTCGGTCGGCTTCATCGCCACGGCGCGCACGCGGTTCTCGCCGAGGTGCTGTTCGACCTCCGCGATGATGACCGTCGGGCCACCGTCGCTCGACGGCACCTCGATGCGCAGCGCGTTGTAGATATTTGGCAGGTGGCCCGCTTCGAACTCGCAGTCGAGCACGGGGCCAATGATTGCCACAATCTTTCCGTAGTTCTTCTCAGCCATAATCATCTCGATCGATCAAAGAGCTCTACCACAGAGGACACGGAGACGAAACGGAGGAACACGGCCTTCAAATCCGGCCCAACTCCACGCCCGTTTGCCCGTCCCGCCGACCCCGCCCGCCTTCTGCCCTACTTCACTGCGCCGCCTGCGCGCCCGACACCACTTCGATGATCTCGCGCGTGATCGCCGCCTGCCGGACCTTGTTCATGTAGAGCGTCAGGCTGCCGATCATGTCCGCCGAATTGCGCGTGGCCGTGTCCATCGCCGTCATCTGCGCCGCATAGAACGCTGCGTTCGAATCGAGCAGTGCACGGTAGACCTGCACCTCGACGTAGCGGGGGAGCAGCTCGTCGAAGATCCGCTGCGCGCTCGGTTCGTAGAGGTAATCCGTTTGGTCCGAGGCCGTCGCCTCTCCCGTGTCGGTGCGGGCGATCGGCAGGAGCTGGTCGACGACGACCTTCTGCGAGATGACGGACCTGAACTCGTTGTAGACGAGCAACACGCGATCGGCGCGGCCCGAGATGAACGCGTCAATCGCAAGGGTGGCGATGGTCTGAGCGTTGGCGAACGACAGTTTCTGGAAGATGCCGATCTGCTCGAACTCGACGTGATAGCTGCGACGCCCGAAGTACTCGCGGCCCTTGCGTCCAACGAGGCCCATCGTGACAGGCGTCGTTGAATTCACCGCCGCCTGGGCAGCGGCCTTGATGGCGTTGGTGTTGAAGCTGCCGCAGAGACCCTTGTCGCTGGTGACCGAGATGATGAGTGTGCGACTCGACGGGCTGACCTCTCGTACAGTCAGGAGCGGATGAATCGACGAGTCGACGCGGCCGGCAAGGCCGGCCAGCACGTGCTGCATCTGCACGGCGTACGGCCGCGCGTTGGTGATGCGCTCCTGCGCGCGACGCAGCTTCGATGCCGCAACCATCTTCATGGCTTTGGTGATCTGCTGCGTGTTCTTCACCGCGCGAACACGGCGCCGAAGGTCAATCAGTGATGGCATAAGAGAAACTCGCCACCGCGGAGGATGCGGAGGACGCGGAAGTCAATATGGTTGTTCCGCATCCTCTGTGTCCTGCGTGGTGAAGTGTCAGGCTGCCGCCGACTTGCGCGCCGCGAACTGGGCCGCGAAATCCTTGACCGCCGCCGTCAGCCCCGCCTTCAGCTCGTCGTCGATCTGTTTCTTCTCGACGATGCCGCGCATCAGGCCTGGCGCCCGGCTATCGAGATGGCTGCTCAGCTCTGCCTCGAACGCACGAATATCCGACACGGCGATCGCGTCGAGATAGCCGTTGACGCCAGCGAAGATGATGGCCACCTGACGCTCGACCGGCAGTGGCGCGTACTGTCCCTGCTTCAGAATCTCGACGAGGCGGGCACCGCGCGTCAGCTGCGCCTGAGTCGACTTGTCCAGGTCGCTGCCGAACTGCGCGAACGCCGCCAGTTCGCGGTACTGCGCGAGGTCGAGACGCAGCGTGCCGGCCACCTGACGCATGGCCTTGATCTGTGCCGAACCGCCCACGCGCGAGACCGAGTTGCCGACGTTGATTGCGGGACGCACACCCTGGTTGAACAGGTCCGACTCGAGGAAGATCTGTCCGTCGGTAATCGAAATGACGTTGGTCGGGATGTAGGCCGACAAGTCGCCCGCCTGCGTCTCGATGATGGGCAGCGCCGTCAGCGATCCTCCACCGAGCGCATCGTTCAACTTCGCGGCGCGCTCCAGCAGACGCGAGTGGAGGTAGAACACGTCGCCTGGGTAGGCTTCGCGGCCCGGCGGACGCCGAAGGAGCAGCGAGATTTCACGGTAGGCGACGGCGTGCTTCGAGAGATCGTCGTACACCACGAGCGCATGGCGACCGGTGTCTCGGAAGTACTCACCGATCGTGCACGCCGAGTACGGGCTGATGTACAGCAGCGGCGACGGGTCGGACGCGCCGGCGGCGACGACGATGGTGTAGCGCATCGCGTCCGCTTCTTCGAGCGTGCGTACGACCTGCGCGATGGTCGACAGCTTCTGACCGATCGCGTTGTAGATGCAGATGACGCCCGTGTCCTTCTGGTTCAGGATGGCGTCGATCGCCACGGCGGTCTTGCCGGTCTGGCGGTCGCCGATGATGAGCTCTCGTTGACCACGGCCGATCGGTACCATGGCGTCGATGGCCTTCAGGCCCGTCTGCAACGGTTGCTTCACCGGCTGCCGGTCCACGACGCCGGGCGCCAGGCGCTCGATGGGCGAGAACTGCTTGGTCGCAACCGGTCCCTTGCCGTCGATCGGCTGGCCGAGCGCGTTGACGACGCGGCCAAGCATTTCGTCGCCTACCGGGACGGAAATGATGCGTCCGGTCCGCTTGACGATGTCGCCTTCCTTGATGTTCGTGTAGTCGCCGAGGAGCACCGTGCCGACGCTGTCCTCTTCGAGGTTCAGCGCGATCCCGTACACGCCGTGCGGGAACTCGAGCATCTCGCCGGCCATGGTGTTCTCGACACCGTGCACGCGGGCAATGCCGTCGCCAATGGAGATGATGCTCCCGACTTCGGCGACGTCGATGTCCACCGCATAGCTGCCGATCTGGTCGCGGATGATCTTAGAAATCTCTTCGGCTTTGATGTCCATGAATGTGCTCTGTTAGATGCTCGCGTCCAGCCGCTGGCGGATGCGTTTCAGATGACTGACGATGCTGCCGTCGAAAACCGTGCTTCCGATGCGGGCGACCATACCACCAACGATCGAGGGATCGACGTGCGATGTCAGATCGACCGTGCGTCCGGTCGCGGCGGCCAGACTGCGCTGAATGTCAGCGAGGCGCTCGACCGACAACTCGCTGGCCGTCGTGACGTCGGCGCGGACGATATTCTGCCGGTCCTGCAGTCGTTGATGAAACACGTCGGCGAGGTCGGGGACGATCGCGAGCCGGTCGTTGTCGGCGACGAGCAACAGGATCTTGCTCACCACTGGCAGCACGCCGAGCTTCTCGACAATATCGGCGACCGCCGCATGCTTGCGCGCCACGGGCACGGCGGGATTCAGGAGCGCCTTGCGCAGCGTGTCGTACTTCTGGAACACGTCGACGAAGGCTGCGAGCTGCACGTCGATAGCGGAGAGATCGGTCCGCTCTGTGAGCGCAACGTCGAGCAGCGCGCGGGCGTAGCGGGTGGCAGCAGTTCGATTTGTCACTGTTATTCAAGGGCGCGATGGAGGTCATCCAGGGGCGCGCCGGAGCTTGCGCCAAGTTTCACAAGCGCGGAACACTGGTTTATACCACGTTCCTTTACGCAGCGCTACGGTAACCGAACTCGCCAAATTCGTGAATTGGTGAGTTGGCGAGTTGGAGAGTCCGGGTTGGGCGCGCCTCGACTCTCCAAGTCTCCAAGTCTCCAAGTCTCCAAGTCTCCAAGTCTCCAAGTCTCCAAGTCTCCAAATGGTGAGAGGTTCCCACTAGTCACCGGTCAACTGCTCGAAGAGCCTGATGAGTTCGTCCTCGGACCCGAAGTCTATTTCGATGCGCCCTTTGGCTCCCTGCCTGGCGATGCGGACCCGCGTACCGAAATGAAGACGAAGGCGTTCTTCGGCTGCTCGCGTGTGCACGTCTTGCGGAGCCTCTGTCGATTTGGGTTCAGCGGCTGGCTTGGTCTCGACGGCCTTGCGAACGATCGACTCCGTTTCTCGCACTGACAGACTGCGGTTGACCACGTCGCGTGCCACGCGCCGCTGATCCCCCTCCGAAGTCAATGAGAGCAGGGCGCGGGCATGGCCCATCGAGAGCGCGCCGGCCGCGACGTCCGCGCGAACTTCATCCGGAAGCTTCAAGAGTCGCAAGAAGTTCGCAACAGTCGCTCGGTCCTTGCCAACGCTGCTCGCGATCTGCTCCTGCGTGAGTGCAAAATCGTCGACGAGACGGCGGTAGGCGAGGGCCTCGTCGATGGGATTCAGATTCTCGCGCTGAATGTTTTCGACGAGTGCCATCTCGAGCACCGATCGCTCGTTGCCGACCCGTACCTCGCGCACAACGACAGGCACTCGCGTCAGGCCGGCTTTCTGCGCGGCGCGCCAGCGACGCTCGCCGGCGATGATGTGATAACCCTCGCCGACGCGGCGCACGATGATCGGTTGAATCACGCCGTTGGCTTTGATGGACTGCGCCAGGTCTTCGAGCCGCGCGTCATCGAACTGTCCTCGCGGCTGAAGGCTGTTTGGTGAAAGGCGTTCGATGTCCAGCTCGATTGGCGACGAGCGAGGCGGCTCTGGAGCGTCGGGAATGAGGGCACTCAAGCCCTTGCCGAGTGCGGGCCTTTTTTCCATAGATGTCAGTTCACTTCTTCGTCGTGCGATGTGGGAACGGCGGACAGGGCGGATCGCTCGAGCACTTCACGAGCCAGGGCGACGTATGCCTCTGACCCGCGTGATTTCGGGTCGTACTCGATCACGGGCATTCCGTGGCTCGGTGCTTCGCCGAGACGAACGTTTCTCGGAATGGTGGTGCGGAAGACCTTCTCTTTGAAGAAGGCTCGTACCTCGTTTGCCACCTGTTGACTGAGGTTTGTCCGTTCGTCGTACATCGTGAACAACACGCCTTCGATGCCGAGATCGGGATTGAGCGCGCTGCGGACCCGACGGACGGTTCCCCAGAGATCGGCCAGTCCTTCGAGCGCGTAGTACTCGCAGTGCAGGGGGATCAGCACGGTGTCGGCGGCCACCAGCGCATTGAGCGTCAGCAGACCCAGTGAGGGCGGTGAGTCGATGAAGATGTAGTCGTAGTCGTCGCGAACCGAGGCCAGCAACTGCCGAAGGCGCTCTTCCCGCTGGTCGAGCGCCACCATTTCGATCTCGGCGCCGGTCAGGTGCCTGTCAGCTGGAATGATGGCGAGGTTCGGGGTCTTCGTGGGCAGGATGTAGGCACGCGCGTCGATGTTCGGCGTCGTCTGTGTGAGCGCGTGGTACACGGTGCCGGCTGGTGCCGACTGTCCCTTGAGGCTGACGCCGCTGGTCAGGTTGGCTTGCGGGTCGGCATCCACAAGGAGGACGCGTTTGCCGGTGACGGCCAGTGACGCGGCCAGATTCAGCGTTGTGGTGGTTTTGCCCACTCCGCCTTTCTGGTTGGCGACTGCGATGACCCGAGCCATTTATGTTGTATGACCTATTGTATGAATCAGGAAGGCTGTCTGAACGTTCTAGGATAAGGAATCGATCGGGCGCGGTCAATCGTGAATGCGATGTTTCACGTGGAACGTTTCAGCATAGGGCCCTGGTTTATTGATGAGCTGTTTTGATGAAAGACTCGGGAGCTCTCTCTTCCGCCATGTTCCACGTGGAACGCTGTGAAGCTCTTGCGTCAAGAGCGACGGAAGAGCGTGAGCTTCGAACCGTCTGGAAGGAGCGCCTGGTCCTCGTGGATAAAGGCATCGCTTGCCACCAGGCCCCCGAATGTCAGCAGAAAGCCGCTCGGCGCAACGAGTCCGCTAAGCAGTTCGGTCATGCCGTCGTCAACCTTGACCGCACGAATCGTCACGAGATGGGCTCGACCATCCACAGCAAGCGCCTCGAAACGGCCCTCCTCTATCTTCGTATTCGACAAGCCAAGCTGACGCACAACATCTCGAAGGAATGAGCACTTACGCTGCCGTGACTCAACCATCGTGAGAGAACCCTCACGCCAGACGGTTCGAAGCGGCACAGCTGGAGAACCACCTCCAGAACCCAGATCCACCCACACCCTTGAAACCGAAGGCAGAAGGGTGGTCGCTACGAATGGCTCGATAATCAACTTGTCGACAGTGACGTCTGGAATCGGAAAACCGAGCGGAAGCGCGGTGAGATTGATTCGGCGGTTCCAACGGGACAACTCGGAGAGGTACGCCGCACACGCGAGAACCGCCGCTTCAGGTATCACTAAGCCATGTTTGGCAGTACGAAGAGCGATCTGCCGGGCAACGAGCTCGATGTTCACAGGGCGGGTTCGTCTCCGACGTCGCGGTGCCTGCCGACGTAGGTAGAGAGGAGAGCCACAGCGGCAGGGGTCACACCGGGAACCCGGAGGGCGTGGCCGAGAGTGTCTGGTCTGACGTGGCTCAACCGTTGAACCACTTCTCGAGTGAGGCCAGGAACCGAATCGAACTCGAAATCGCTCGGTATACGACGTCGCTCGTTGCGCCTGGCACGCTCGACCTCTGACTGTTGACGCTTGAGATAACCCTCGTATTTCACGGTGGTCTCCAGCGTGGCCATGTCGATCGACTCCGTAGCGGCTGTAGTTTCAAGCGCCAGCCCACCGGAGCGGAGGCTGGCCAGCGTAACTCCAGGGCGCTTGAGCAACTGCGCGGCTGAGACCGATGCCCCCTCGTCAGACCTGACGACCGTCTTCGCGAGGACGCCGTGATTGCGGTCCAACCTCGCGCTCCGATCCTTGAAGCGATCCCACCGCGCATCAGACACGAGTCCAACCTGGCGGCCCTTCTCGGTCAAGCGCAAGTCTGCGTTATCTATGCGAAGCAACAGCCGGTGCTCGGCCCTCGACGTGAACATCCGGTAGGGCTCGAGGCAGCCCTTCGTCGTCAGGTCGTCAACCAACACGCCAATGTAGGCCTCGTCGCGTTCGAACGTAACCGGAGGCATGCCCTGCGAGCCGCGGGCGGCATTCAACCCGGCAACCAGGCCCTGGGCGGCCGCCTCCTCGTAGCCAGACGTCCCATTAATCTGACCGGCGAGAAAGAGCCCGCGCAGGCGCTTGGCCTCGAGAGACCGAGTCAGCTCCGTCGGCTGAATGAAGTCGTACTCGACGGCATATCCGGGCCGAATCATTCGAGCGCTGTGGAGCCCAGGCAGCGCATGGACCAAATCGGTCTGAATGTCTCGAGGAAGACTCATCGAGAATCCGTTGACGTAAATCTCCGGCGAATCGATACCTTCGGGTTCGAGGTAGATCTGATGGCGTTCCTTGTCTGGGAAGCGAATGACTTTGTCCTCGAGCGATGGACAGTAGCGGGGGCCAATTCCCGATATCTGGCCGTTGAAGAGCGGGGAACTCCCAATGTGCCGACGCACGAGACCGTGCACCGCATCGTTGGTGTGCAGGAGATGACACTCGATCTGGGACCTGGCGATGCCGTCCGTCATGAACGAAAAGGGAACAGCCGGATCATCGCCGCCCTCGACCGAGAAGTCGCCGCGTCGAACCGCAGCATCGAAGTCGATGGTCGCCCGGTCGAGCCGTGGTGGCGTGCCCGTCTTCAATCTGCCCCAGGAAAATCCGACCGACTTCAACGACTCCGCAAGATCGCGCGAAGGGGGCTCGCCGGCCCGTCCGGCAGGAAGCTGCTCAGGTCCGATGTGAACCAGTCCGTTGAGAAAGGTGCCCGTGGTGATGACGACTGCCGACGCCTCGAGAGAATCTCCATTCTCGAGCGCGAGACCAACCACTCGACCGCTGCGCACCAGGAGTCGGCCGGCGCGGCCAATCACCCATTCGATGTTTGGCTCGGCCTCGAGCGCGGCGCGCACCCACGCGCTATAAACGGCCTTGTCGGCCTGCGCCCGCGGTGACCACACCGCAGGCCCTCGACTCCGATTCAGCAACTTGAACTGGATGCCCGTCGCATCAATCGCCAGGCCCATGAGACCGCCCATGGCATCGATCTCCCTGACGATATGACCTTTGGCCGTTCCCCCTATTGCTGGATTGCACGGCATGTGGCCAACGGTATCCTTCGTCAGCGTGCAGAGACCAACGTGCGAGCCAAGTCTCGCGGCAGCGAACGCCGCCTCGCATCCAGCATGGCCCGCACCAACGACAATCACATCAAACCGTTTAGACACAGTTACTTACCAACACAAAACCTCTGGAAAATATGCACGAGCAAATCGTCAGAGGTTCGACGTCCTGTCACGGTCTCGAGCAACTGACGCGCTTCCTGCAAGTCGGCAAGGACAAACTCCTCCGAGTGTGAGACGCCCGCTCCGTCGACAGTAGCAGCCGCCGCCACCAGGGCGGACCTCGCTCTCTCCAACAAGTCGATGTGACGGAGGTTCGACACGGCCGGCGTGTCCTCGGTTGGTTCGTCGCCGAGCGCGGCGTGAATGCGATTCACCAGATCGTCGAGGCCACGTCCCGTCACCGCCGACAGCTTCACAGACGCTGGCAGACACCAGTCGTTCCCCACGTCCGCCTTGCTCGACACGAGCACGATTTTCCCGGGAGACACGTCGTTGAGCGCAGCCCGCGTGTTCTCCCACGCCGCCTGGCTGTCGCAAACAAGCAGGACGACATCGGCAACACGCATTGCCTGACGCGCACGGGCAATGCCCTCGCGCTCGACCGGATCCCGACCTTCGCCGAGGCCCGCGGTATCGACGAGAGTGACACGGAGTCCACGAAGGTTCACCACCTCGGTCAACAGGTCGCGCGTGGTTCCAGCGATGTCCGTCACGATTGCGCGGTGCGAGCCGACCAGCGCGTTGAAGAGGCTCGACTTGCCAACGTTCGGCTGTCCAACGATGGCAACCTGCGCGCCCTCGCGAACAAGACGACCGCGCCGTGCCGACGCGAGAATCGTGTCGATCTGACTCACCAGGCCGCCGATGGCCGAGGTCGCCACGGCCGGGTCGATGAAGTGATAGCCCTCGTCCGGAAAGTCGACCGACGCCTCGAGCCTGGCCATCAGGTCGAACAACTCGGCGTCAATCTTCGCGACCTTCTGCGTGAGCGTGCCACTCAATTGATCGAAGGCCGCACGCGCCTGAAGGGGTGTCGCGGCATCGATGAGATCGGCGATGGCTTCCGCCTGTGTGAGATCGATCTTGCCGTTCAAGAAAGACCGAAGCGTGAACTCACCTGGAGCGGCGAGTCGTGCGCCCGCTGTCAGCGCGCTCGAGACAATCGCTTCGAGCACCACCGCGCTCCCATGCGCGCCGATCTCGACCACGTCGTCACCGGTGTAGGAGGCGGGCTTGGGGAACCACGTGACGACGACGTTGTCCCGAACGTCACCGGCGCTGACAGATGCGAAGGTCGCGTGTCTCGGTTCGAATGGCTTTGCTCGCGCGGTCAGCGCGACTGCGATGGACGTCGCCTCTGGCCCGCTGAGTCGAACAATGCCGATCGCGCCGCGGCCGGGCGGCGTGGCGATGGCAACGATGGTGTCGTCGGTGGAGAACATCGGGCGCCACGAGAAGTTGGTGAGTTGACGACTTGGAGATTTGGTGAGTCGGAAGGCTCCTCATTCACCAAATCACCAGTTCACCAACTCACGAATTGAACCGGCGCGTCTATGTCCTGCGCGCTGAGATCGTCACGGTCTTCGTGAACGCATCGCCGACGCTTTCCGTGTCGACACCCGGCACTTCCGCGGCCGCCATGTGGACCAACCGCCGCTCGTAGGGATTGAGCGGTCCGAGTTGCTGGTCGACGCCGGTTTCCTTCGCCTTGCCCGCCAGATAGCGGGCCATCTGCCGCAGCTCGGTGTCCTTGCCTTTGCGGTAGCCGAGCGCATCGACGAACACGCGCGTGTCTTCGCCGATCTCCCGTCCAAAGGCCATGTCGACGACGTGCTGAAGCGCCTTGATGGGTTCGCCTCTGTGGCGCGCCAGAATCTCGGCGTCGTCGCCGGTCATGTTGAGGCGGGCGCCGTCGGGCGTGTGCTCCACTTCGACCGGCGAGCTCACACCGAGTGCAGCGTTGAAACGATTGATGAAGTCGACGATCGGGGCAGTCGGATCTGACATGTCAGTTCTCTGGTGTGCTGTCGTCGGTTTTTCCGGCCTTCTTCGTGCGCCGTTCGGCAGCCGGCCGAATGACGTGAATCTTCGGCGGGTGCAGGTAGTTGGTCAGTTGCATCTGGCCGATGCGCCAGACGTTGCCAACCAGCCAGTAGATGAGCGCGCCTGATGGCGTCGACACGAAGACGAAGATCAGCACCACCGGCATGAGCATCATCATCTTCTGCTGCGCCGGGTCGACGCCGGCCTGCGGCGTCATCCACTGCTGCAGAATCTGGGTGCCACCAACCAGCACCGGCATCACGTAGAACGGATCGGGCAGCGACAGGTCGTGAATCCAACCCACGAAGGGTGCGCCGCGCAGTTCGATTGCGGTGGTCAGCAGCGAGTAGAACGCGAGAAAGATAGGTAGTGTCAGCAGAATCGGGATGCAGCCGCTCGCCGGGTTGACGCCGTTCTGCTTGTAGAGCGCCATCAACTCCTGGTTCATCTTCTGCTTGGCCGGGTCGGTCGACTTCAGCTTCGAGTAGCGCTCCTGAATGGCCTTCGCCTCTGGCTGAATCTCCTGCATCTTCCGCATCGACACCACACTCATGTGGTTGAGCGGGAACACCACGAGGTTGATCAGCACGGTGAGCACGAAGATCGCCCAGCCGTAGTTGCCCACGTAGCTGTGAATCCAGTTCAGCGATCGCAACAGGGGAACCACGATCACCGAGAACATCCCGAAGTTGATCGCCTTCACCAGGTTCCGATCGATCGCCGCCAACGTGTCGAAGTCCTTCGGACCTGCGTAGAAGGTCACTTCCTGGCCTACCGTCGCTGGCAGTACGGAGAACGCCATTCTGTCGCGGGCTTCGTCGGTCGAATTCGGCGGCGGGGGAACCTGAAGCGCCTCGTACACAACCTTCGCTCGACCGAGATTGACAGCGAAGGCCGCAAAGT
>JBEBGB010000511.1:0-4016 GCA_040081675.1 Vicinamibacterales bacterium | reverse complement strand
GCTCGACCTGCAGCAGATCGGTGACGTCATCTTTCGCCTCGAACCACGGTTCCACATGCCAGTGTGGAGTGCGTTCCTGATGATTGGGCTCCTCATCGCGGTGTCCGCGGTGGTGCTCGACCGGCGGGTCCGTGGCATCGAGGTCATCGCGTGAGCATCGTCGTCGCGGAACACCTGTCGAAGTGGTACGGACAGGTGATCGGCCTGAACGATGTCACGTTGACGGTGCCCGAGGGCATCACCGGTCTGCTCGGTCCCAACGGGGCAGGGAAGTCGACGTTCATGAAGCTGGTAACTGGCCAGCTGCAGCCGAGCAAGGGTTCGATCACGGTTCTCGGTCAGCCGATCTGGCAACATCCCGAACTCTATTTCCGCGTGGGATTCTGCCCTGAGCAGGACTCGTTCTACGAGCGCATGACTGGCCTCGACTGGGTGACTGCGCTTGTGCGTCTCAATGGTGGCAGCGACGGGGCGGCAAGCGAGGCGGCACGGCGCGCGCTGGACATGGTGGATCTCAGTCACGCCGCGGACAAGAAGATTGGCGCCTACAGCAAAGGCATGCGACAACGGGTGAAGCTTGCGCAGGCGCTCGCACACGACCCGGAACTGTTGATTCTGGACGAACCGCTTTCGGGCATGGACCCGGTCGGGCGGCGCAAGACCATCAAGCTGATTCGCGAGTGGGGACGCTCGGGCCGCAGTGTGATCGTGTCGAGCCACATCCTCCACGAAATCGAGTCGATGACGTCGAACATCCTGCTCATCAATCAGGGACGGATGCTGGCCGAAGGCGATGTGCACCAGATTCGCGATCTGATCGACGAGCATCCACACACGGTGCTCATCAAGGCCGCTCAGCCACGCGCGCTTGCGCGCGAGTTCCTGGCGTCGGACCACGTCTTGAGCCTGCGCTTCGAAGACGAGGCGGTCATCGTGCAAACCGCTCGTCCGGATGCGTTCTACACCCGCCTCACGGAGTTGGCTTCGTCGAGCGAGTGCGGTGCGATTCACGAGATCACCTCGCCCGACGACAACCTCCAAGCCGTGTTCCAGTATCTGGTGAAGTAGTGGCGACATCGACTTCTCCACGTCGGCCCACGTATCTCGGCTCCGTCCTGCGCATTCTGGACCTGTCGCTCGGAGAGATGTTGTGGTCGCGACGCTCCGCGTTCATGGCGCTTCTGGTCGGCCTGCCCGTGGTCATCGCGGTGGTCAGCCGGCTGATGTGGGTGTTTGCACCGAAGCTCGAGCTGAGCGTGAACGGCGAGTCGGTCAGCGGGTCCGAGATGTTCGGACTCATGATGTGGATGCTGTACATCCGCTTCATCGTGCCGATTCTCGGTGTGTTCTATGGCACCGCACTCATTGCCGACGAAGTCGAGGACCGCACGATCACCTATCTGTTCACTCGGCCCATCCCGAGGGGCGCCGTGCTCGTCGGCAAGTACCTGGCGTATCTCGCGAGCACGATTCTGCTCATCTTCCCGACCGTCATCGTTGTGTTCCTGGTCATGGTGCCGGTGGGCGGCGGATCCCTGGCGGCCATGTTCCCGGCACTGCTCGCCGACCTCGGGATGCTCGCAGCGGGACTGGCGACCTACGGCGCGGTGTTCGGGTGGGTAGGCGCCAGGATCAAACGTCCGTTGGTGGCAGGCCTGGTCTTCGTGCTGGGCTGGGAGCCAGGGGTCTTGCTGATTCCCGGCTATCTGAAACGGCTGACGGTGGCCTATTATCTGCAAGGCTTGGTTCCGCATGCCATGCCCCCAGATTCCGGGATCAGCGCGCTGCTTCAGGCGTTCACTGAGCTGCCTGCGGTCGTGCCGAGCCTTCTGGCGCTGGTCGTCCTCACCGTTGGTGCGCTCTGGCTCGCCGCCAGAACAGTCGAGTCGCGAGAGTACGTGCTGGAACAGTAAGCTCGGGTTCTCCGTATAGATTTCTCAGAGGGCTGCATGACGACAAAGACCAGATACTTCGTAGTCGGGTCTCTTCTGACGGTCGGTGTTGGGCTTGGAATCGGTGCCGTGGCCTACTCGACCGGCTTCGCCACCAGCGCCTATACCCTTCAAGGCGGTCCCGCGGAACTGCAATTTGTTCCCGCCAATGCCTCGCTTGTCGCCTACGCCGACGTTCACGACCTCATGCTGTCGGACCTTCGCCAGAGGGTCCATCGGCTGGCATTTCCAGGCAAGCTCGACGGACAGAGCGACTTCCAGAACCAGACCGGTATCAACATCGAGACTGACATCGATCATGTGATTGCCGCCCTCGTCCCCTCCACGGGTGACCAAGTCGGACACACGTCAGGAACGGGCATCGTGCTGGCACGAGGTCGTTTCGACCAGGTGAAGATCGAGGCGCTCATGCGCGAGCATGGCGCCCAGGCCGAAGACTACAAGGGCTCGCGCCTGATCGTCGGCGACATACCCGCCGGCAGAACCGACGGCAGAACCGACGGCAGAACCAGTGTGTCGGTCGCGTTCCTCGAGCCTGGGCTTGTGGCCGTCGGCAGCAGCGCCCTGGTGCGCAGCGCGGTCGACCAGAAGACGGGCGGCGCCAGCATCGCCACCAATGACGAGATGATGGGTCTCATCCGCGACCTCGGCACGGGCAACGCCTGGGCCGCAGGCCGCTTCGATGCGCTCACGTCGCACGCACACCTCCCCGACGGTGTCGCTGAACAGATTCCCTCGATCCACCTCTTCTCGGCATCGGCCCACATCGACAGCGGCGTGCGCGGCCTCATCCGCGCCCAGACTCGCGACGACGAGTCGGCGAACAGCCTGCGCGACGTGGTCCGCGGGTTCCTGGCGCTCGCCAGGCTGCAGACGTCGGCGAATCCCGAAATCTCGAACCTGGTGCAGTCGCTCCAACTTGGCGGAACGGGCAAATCGGTGTCGCTCTCGTTCGACGTCCCTGGTGCCGCCCTCGACGCACTCCAGAGTCTGGACAAGCGCGGCGACCGCTCTTCCTCAGCGCCTCGCCAGTAAGCATCACCCGCTCGCATCCTGCCGGGGAACGCCCTGGGCCAGCTGGCCAAGGCGTTCCCCTTCGCTTCCGCCTCACCTCTCGACATCACTCCCCGTAAACGAATCTGCCAAGCTGGCCGTAATGTCTTTATAAAGCTGCCGATTCTATTGATGACCGACCTTGTGTTTTTCTATGGCACGTTGATGAGCGGCTTTGAACGTGCGGGCCGCGCGAGGGTCGATCGCGCGCTGAAACCCATGGGCAGGGGCCGAATCAACGCGGCGCTGTTCGATTTGGGCATCTACCCGGCTGCCATTCCGGCCTCCGAGGGGCAGGTCTGGGGCGAAGTGCACCAGATGCTCGACCCTGCCGATGTCCTGGCGACACTCGACGAGTTCGAAGGCTTCAACGCGCAGGCTCCTGATGCGAGTCTCTATCGCCGGGTCGAAACGCCGGTCACCTTCGATGACGGTCACACCGAGCGTGCCTGGGTCTACTTCTACAATGCACCGCTCGGACGCGCGGAGCGCATCGACTCAGGCGACTATCTCGAACATCTGAAGATCAAGTAACGGCGTCGGTTCGGCCCTCGCGCGGGCGGCTCATTCGAGTCGGGGCCGGGCGCTGACGACGGGCTACTGCGTCAAGCGTTCACTTCGGATCGATTCGATGAAGTGAACAATGACCGAACGGATGCCGGAGCTTGGCTGGATGAACTCCAGACCGCTCCGATAGGTCACTGTCCGAGGATCCACGTTCGCGATACGGCAGTAGACAACTCGCCCCTTCACCACAACGGCCGCATCGCTGAGTTCGAGGCGCATGTCGTGCAGCGAGTCGATCTGCAGGGGGAAGGCGGTTTCCACCTGTGCGCCGCCGTGGCTGATGTCCTTCACGGTCATGGCTTGATACACCATGACTTCGCCGCGGATTCCGCCCGGAACCTCCAGGCGGTCGCCCGTGCGCCGCTCAGCGCCGCCAGCCTGATCCGAGTCAGCCATTCGGCGGGACTATATCACGTCAGTTCATGAGAGACGCCGTGGGCGACG
>JBEBGB010000510.1:0-4027 GCA_040081675.1 Vicinamibacterales bacterium | reverse complement strand
GAAACCCCTGCCGGCGAGACGAGCGTCGGCGCGGGGACAATGGCTGCCCTGTCGCGAGCGATGGCCAGCACGTCGGCGATGATGGCGACTGCTGATGCATCTCCGCCAGCAGCCAGACCACTCAACATGACGTCGCCTGCGTATTGGCAGGTGATGATGGCCGCGTTGCGCGGACCGCTCGTCGATGCGAAGAGCGACCCCTGACGAACAAATGTCGGCGCCACCCACGCCTCGAGTTGCCGCGTGGCGCGGTCGTACCCCGCATGCGCGATCTGCCGCACGGCGCCGCCCCGCAGACGGGCTGCCGCGATTTCGGTTGCACCAATACGCGCGGTCGTTCGCGTTTCAATCGCCGACGGCGCAACACGGACACCGAACGCCAGCGCGCAAAGAATCGCCAGCTTCGTGGCCGCATCGATGCCGCCCAGGTCGTCTGCCGGATCGGACTCCGCAAAACCCGCGGCGCACGCCTCGGCAATCGCCTCGTCCATCGTGCATCCGGTGGATTCCATCTTCGACAGCACGGAGTTGCTCGTCCCATTCAGGATGGCGTCGACGCGAAGCACGTGATCGCCCGACAGGCCGTCGCCAAGTGCGCGAACGATCGGCATCGCTCCGCCCACGGCGCCTTCGAAGCGAAGCTGGCGTCCTTGCCGTTCGGCCAGCGTCAGCAGTGCCGGCCCCTGGTGCGCGATGACGTTCTTGTTCGAGGTGACCACCGACTTGCCGGCCAGGAGCGCGGCTCGCACGTAATCGACCGCAGGCTCAGAGCCCGGGATGGTTTCGATGACGATGTCGATGTCGCTGGCGAGGAGGTCGTCGAACCGGTCGGTCCAGACGAGTTTGCTGAGGGCGTCGGATTGTCGCGCTTGCTTGTCTCTGGCGCGGCGGTCGCACAGGTGCGTGAGGGCGAGACTGGGGAGAGGGTCGGGACCGGTCAATCGGCGGGCCACCGCGGTTCCGACGGTGCCCATGCCGAGAATGCCGACATGACACCGATGCACGTCGCCCGGGCTGTTGCCCGAGGTCTGGAACGAATTGAGCCCCACTCCGCGGTTATATCAAAGCGCGAAAAGCGGAGGCAACAAGTTTTATCGACGCATCTACATTGATGGATGTAAGAAACCTAACGGCTTCAGGCTCTGGGCTTCAGGCTTTCGGCCTGAATGAACTGCAGCATCAATGCCTATCGCGTTCCTGGTTCCAGGCTCTTGGCGCGAATGAAGCTCAGCAGGGTTCATGCCCGAAGCCTGGAGCCGGCCGCTCGTTCACCAGGCCGTTCGTTACGCCGAACACTCCCCTTCCATCACTTCTGGCGCAAACTCTCCGGTCTCGGCCAGGTCGATGAAGTCGTCTCCCGTGGCTGTCTCCGCTGTGAGCTGTTCGAGATCTGTCAGGAGCGCCTTGACGCGCGGCACTTCGATGCGCTGGAAGAACGCCGGGGCCGACTCACCCGCGGTCTTCTCAGTGTCGTAGAAGTGAATCAGTCGCTCCACGACTTCGGGAATGCGCCGCGCCGGAACCTTCGCGGCTGTGCGGCCGAAGCTAGCAACCTCAGTCGTGGTTCCACCACCGACCATCACGAAGTACTGCGGAACGGCCTTGCCGCCAATGCGACGCACGCTGCCCTGAAAACCAATGGCGGCCACGTGGTGTTGACCGCAGCCGTTCGGGCAGCCACTGATCTTGATTTGTGCGCCATCGGCCTTGGCGATGAGGTCGGGACGCGCACGAAGCGTATCGCCAAGCAGCCGGCCAAGACCGCGCGACTGCGTGACGGCCAGGCGGCAGGACTCTGCGCCGGGGCAACTGCCAACATCCGCCACGGTTGCCGCTTCGGCCTCTCCCAGGCTGGCCGCAGCCAGTCGACGATGCAGGTCGCGCAGATCACCAATCGGCACCCAGCGTATGACCAGGTTCTGATCCACCGTGACCCTCACCGTGCCGTCGCCGTAGGCACGCGAGAGATCGCCGAGGACGCGCATCTGCTCGCTGGTGAGGTCGCCGAGCACGACCGTAACCATGACGGTGGCGAAACCAAACTGCTTCTGCGAGCGGACGTTCGTCTGTCGCCAGCGGTGGTACTGATCGTCGCTCGAGTTCAGCACGGGCACGATGACCGGCGTGACACCCGGGCCGATCGATGCAACCGACGCCACGCGCGACGCGATCAGATTCGGCGCCTGCGCCGCCAGGCGTTGCCACGTCGGCGTGGGCTCGACCTCTGGCGCGTCGATCTCGAGCTGTGGCACCAGACCCTCGCCAGTGGAGCACCAGGCCAGCGCCTTGGTGTACTCCTCGACGAAGCGGTCCCAGCCGAGCGTCTTGATCATGAACTTCATGCGGTTGCGCTGCCGGTGCTCGTAGTCGCCGTGCTGCTTGAACACCAGGAGCAGCGCCTCGCTGACGCGGTACAGCTCGCGCGCCGGAATGAACTCGTGGATCGAGCCCGCCACTCTGCACATGATCGCCGTGCCGCCACCGGCCATGACGCGGAACCCGCGCTCGCCGTTCGGTCCGAGTGCCGCCTTGAACGCCAGATCGTTGATCGCGATAGCCGTGTGGTCTTCGCGACAGCCTTCGAACGCGATCTTGAACTTGCGCGGCAGGGTGGAAGCCAGTCGATGCCGCAGCAGGAACCTCGTGACGGCGTCAGCATAGGGCGTCACGTCGAAGACTTCGTCGGCAGACGTGCCGGCAAACGGACACGCCGTGATATTGCGCACCGAGTTGCCGCAGGCTTCACGCGTGGTCATCCCGACATCCGCCAGCAGACGCATGGCCGATTCCATGTCGTGCAGCTTGATGAAATGCAGCTGGATGTTCTGCCGTGTGGTGATGTGTCCGAAGTGGCGCGAATACTTGTCGGCGACCTCGGCGAGCGCGCCCAACTGGTCCGCGGTGATGACGCCCTGCGGAATCTTCACGCGAAGCATCGACGCGTCATACGACTGGCGCTGACCGTAGGTACCTCGCAGCAGCCGGAACGACCGCCACTGGTCCGGCGTGATCTCGCCGCGCTCGTACTTCTCGAGCATGACGACGAACTCGTCGATGTCGGCCTCATTCGCGAACGACAACCGCGCGCGACCGTGCGTACTCACCGTCTCTTGTACTGACATGCCATATCCTCGAGTGCTCGACCGGTCCAGGCGAACCGTTCGGCTCCCTCTGACTCTCCGCGTGCTCGCTCCGTGCTATCGCTGCTGTTGCTGCCGCGCACCACGTCGTGCCGGCTCCTGCGAAGTTTCAGTCATCTCCTGAACCACCGCGCCTCCTACCAACGCCAGCGCCGCCACCGATCCCACCACAATCACCGCCGGGCCATCAGTCTCGACAGGCGTCGTTTCCAACGCGAGCGCGCTGAGTGGTCCGCGCCACACCTGCTGCGACGGCAGCGTTCCATTCGCGACGATGGCGGACGGCGTTGTGGCGTCCCATTCGGCAGCCAACAAGTGACTGACCAGTTCCGCGCGTCGCCCCATGCCCATCAGAATGACGAGCGTCACACCATTCGGCTTCAATGCCCGCACGGCAGTCTTGAACACATCTTGATCATGTCCACTCACGACCAGAAAGGCCGACGCGTGGTCGCGATGCGTGAGCGGAATGCCCGCACTGGCCGGCGCCGCAATGGCGCTGCTCACTCCGGGGATGACGTCGTACGGAATCCCCGCCTGCTCGAGCGCCTGCGCTTCCTCGCCCCCGCGCCCGAACACGAACGGGTCGCCTCCCTTGAGTCGGACAACTCGACGACCGCGTGCAGCCTGGTTCACCAGCACAGTCTGAATCTCGTGCTGAGAGAGCGCGTGACGCCCCGCACGCTTGCCGACATAGAAGCGTTGCGCGCGGCGCGCCAGGGCCACGACACGTTCGTCAACCAGCGCGTCGTACAGCACCAGGTCGGCGCGGCGAAGTGCGGCAGCCGCCTTGCGCGTCAACAGACCTGGATCTCCAGGACCCGCACCGACCAAAGACACATGCCCAACTGTCTTCATCGTTCCTCTGAGGACGGCTGACGAACTGG
>JBEBGB010000509.1:0-4035 GCA_040081675.1 Vicinamibacterales bacterium | reverse complement strand
GTCCTTCGGCGATCACACGTTTGAATTCAACGCGCTTGCCAGGATACTCGCGGGCCATCCGCTCGAAGTACTCGATGAACGCCTGCTTTCCGTCCGCCACTGCCGGGTTGTGCTGCGTGTAGGTGTCGCCCGCGTAGGCCGCTATGGCCTCGGCCGGCTTGCACTGGTTGAACATCAGGTCGTAGAACTCCACGACCGCGCGCTTGTTGCGTTCCAACCGCTCGTCGATCATCGTCTCTGCCTCGCGGAGCTCAGAGCCGGAAGGCGAAGCCTTCGAGCCCTACTCTCCCGGATGGTATGACCGCTCGGTGTGTCCCTGCAGTTCGTCCGGATAGAAATAGACGTCGCGCAGGTCACCAGATGCGTAGCGTGCAGCCTGGTCATTGAAGTGCTTGGAGGCCGGATCGCCGCTCTGACCGCCCGCGGTGATCGCGCGCGCTTTCACGCGGTCGCCGAACTCGACAACGGCCAGGAAGCTGTTCCCGGTTGTGCCGTAGAGCTTCTTGCTGCCATTCGACGCCTGCGCACCGAAGGAGGCGAGCGAGCCCCATCGCGCGGATGTAAATCCAACCGGCAGACTTGGCTTCGTGTCGTCGAAGGGTTGCACGATGTCGCCGGTGAGACGCTGGAACCTGTTCACGTCGCCCCACGGCGTGTCCCACTTTCCGAAGTCTGCTTTCAGTTTCTCCACAGCGGCAGCAAGCGCGGCGAGACGGTCGGCTGCTGTCGCGCGCGTCTCCATGAATTCATACACCGACATGTTTGCCGTGCGCGCATCAGCAGAGACACGTCGCCACAACTCATCCCCCCAGAACACAGCCACTGTTGTCGGTACCGAGGCTGCGTCCCATCGGCGATTCCATGCTCGCAGTTGAGCGATCGGTCCAGCAAGGCTCGCTCGCAAAGGGTCTGCGGGCTTCAACCCGTCGTAGGCGCTGAGGAGCGGCGGAACGAGTACGTCGAACTCTGGCAAGGCGGTATCGAAGGCCGCCGCGATGAGCGACTGCGGCGTGAAGTCGGTCTTGCCAGCGAGCACCCGCTGCGCATGAATGCCGCGTGGATTCTCGCCACCGGTCTCCACGTAGGCCGCATACGAAGCCTTCTTCGGACTGTTGGCACCGGCCGCTGAATAGGGCCAGTTATTGGTGTTCTGAATCCAGCCGTTCGGCGGATTGAGGACATTGGGGCTCTCGTCTATCGAGAGCACGCCGCTCCACTCCGTTGCCGGTGTGCTGCCGTCGACGGGCTTGGACCAGTCAAACGCGGCATCACGCCTGGGAATGAAGTTCGCGTGGAAGTACGCGATGTCTCCGTCGGCATCCGCGAACACCGTGTTGTTCGACGAGTTGGTGTGCAGCTCCAGAGTCGCGCGGAACGCACGATAGTTCTTGGCCTTTGTCCGCATGTAGGACTGCGTGAGCGACTTCACGGGCTCCTGCATCAAGCGGACGCTGACCAACCTGTCACCTTCCTTGCGCACCACCGGACCGTGGTGTGTGCGAAGGACGGTGAATTCGCGGCGGCCCATGCCGGTGTCGGTCTTGTACGGCACGACGATCGTCTTCGACTCGACCTTTCTCCGCTCGTTGCCAAAGCGATACACCTGGCCGTCGGCAGTGCGCTCGACGGCTTCCAGATATTCATCGATGTTGTCGACGCCGCTCGACGTGTGCATCCAGCCGGCCTTGTCGTTGAACCCCTGATAGATGAAGAACTGTCCCCACGTCATCGCCCCGTACGCGTTCAGGCCTTCACCACTCGTCATCTGCGCTTCAGCACGGAAGAAGAACGATGTGTGCGGGTTGATCCACAGAAGCGCGTGGCGGGACGCCGTATTTGCCGGGGCAATCGCGAACCCGTTCGAGCCCTTCGGCTCCTGCGGCAGAAGCGAGGCCGACGTGACCGCCGGCTTCGGCTCGCCACCGTAGAAGGCTTGCAGCTCCGGAATGGACACACGCTCGATGTCGCCGCCGATGCTTCCTTCCGTGAACGACAGCGCCATCCAGGGCTCGAAGTGGCGAATGACGCGCGGATGCACGTTGGGATGTTTCTCGAGGAAGAAATTGAGCCCGTCGGCCCAGCTGTCCATCAACTCCTTCAAGGAGTCGGGGCTGCTGGCGTACAGCTCTTTCAAATTGTCTGGATCGACGAAGAGTTTCATGCGCAGATCACGAAACACTTCGCGCTCGCCTTCCGCTTCGGCCAGGCGGCCCAACGCGTTGATGATGTTGGTTTCAACGCGATTGAAGTCGTCTTCCGCCTGGGCGTACATGACGCCGAACACCGCGTCGGCATCCCTGGCGCCAGACACGTGGGGAATGCCCCAGTCGTCGCGCACGATCGTCGCGCGCGCCGCGCGCTCAGGAGTTGTCTCGAGGGCGGAGTTCCCGGATGACTGAGTGCATGCCCACTGCGCCAGCGCAGCAACGACGAGGAGCGTCTTCTTCATAGCTTTCAGTCAGGAATGTATTCGGAGTACTGCTGGAATTGCTCGGAGGTGAGGTCCACGACTTTATCGAAGGACACCCTGGTGCCCTTGTCCGCGAACTTCAGGTACAGCTCGGCGCGTTCACGTTCCGATGTGATCTGCGCCAGATTCGGTGGTCCGGCCTTGACGATGCGCGCGCGGAGCTTGCCGTCTCTGATGCCTTCGGCGAACCGCTGGAAGAAATCGGTGCGCGTGCCGTCGAACTTCCACACGTCGTTGGCCAGCCGGCCGGCTGCAGTCAGACCGGCCCCGCTAAGACCGGTGTCGCCCGGTTCGACGCTGCGAATGCGAAACGTGTTGCGATGGTTCGACGCGGCCGTCAGCAACATGACTGTCCACTCGGTCTCCTCTGAGAGCGAGGTGCCCTGCGGCGCGAGGCGGAAACAGTAGGCGCCGCCCTTGGCGTAGAACGACAGGGCAATGTCGACGGCGTTCTGCCCCGTGGGCGACTGTGCGCTGGCCGAGCGGGTCGAGCACATCACGAGCAGCATCACAGCAAGCACACGAGCGGTGGTCCGAATCACACTACCTCCCCGCCGTTTACGAAGATACGAAGCACACGAAGACCACCATTCTAACCGTCACTTCTTTGCGCCGGCCGTGCGGGTGATAGCTCGCCTGGTGCGAGCCGCCGCCCCCGAACGCTTGGCAGCCTGGCGTGCCAGGTGTTCCTTCAACCGCGCCTGCACCACACGGCGAATGAGGGGATAGGGCATCGGCTCATCGAAGGAGAAGCGCAGGTTGCCTTTCTCGCCTCGGTGTCTGGCGAGGGTCTTCGCGAGTGCTGCGTCGCCCTTGACTGGAGGGAATACACCGAGGTGATGCTTGAATGGCGCGTAGTAGATCAGCATCCCGCCCATCTCGAACGCCGGCATCCCGTAGCTGATCTTCTCTCCCGCCGCAGGAGCCTCCCGTCTGATCATCTTGCGCACGGTGTTCATGATCGTGCGCACCTTCGGCGGACAGGCGGCGATGTAGAGGTCGATCGCAGCCGCACCCGCACCCGCACCCGCGCTGGCGCTGGCGCCGGCACTGGCACTGCCCGGCGCGGCGGAGGGCTTCCTTCTAGTTACGGCACCCTCGGCCACGGCCTTCTTCACGGGTCGCGCGGACGCCGATGCTGTGGTTCGGGCGCTCTTCTTCGCCGGCCCCTTTGCCTGCATCGACTGCCACGCGCTGGTCAGCGCTTCGCCGACGACTTCGGGGTCTGCAGCGACCAGGTGCACGGCGGTCCAACCCTGAAGGCCCCAGGCGCCAGTGGCCGGCACGAACACGGTGGCGTCGATCGCGATGAATCGCTGCTGTTCATGCGGCGTCAGCTTGACGGTGCCAATCGTCTGCTCTGCGTTGAGAGAGGCAAAGATGCGGTTCTGTACACGGAAGTCGGGATGGCCCATATGCGCACCCTCGACCGCTTCGTTCAATCCGAGGGCTATCCGTCGAAAGTCATAGGCGGTCACGTATCGTCTCCTCGAGCGTCTCGCGTTGATTGGCAGATTGATCGAGACCCTGGCTCACGCGAGGGTCGGGAACCCTCGGTGCAACGT
>JBEBGB010000508.1:0-4056 GCA_040081675.1 Vicinamibacterales bacterium | reverse complement strand
CAGACCAGGCGGCTCCGGGAGTACCTGAAGATCTGAGCGATCAGCTTCACCGACCCGTCGTTGAAACGCTCGGCGATGAATCGCTCGGCGTTGAACCGCCGACGTTGGGAATCGAACCCGAAAGCCGTCCGTTCGCCGCAAGCGTGGCTGCACCGATTCAATCGCTTCCGCAAGCGAGAGCCTCGGGGCCGTCGGCACTGGCGCAGGTGCAGGACGAACTGGTCGCCTGGTTCAAGACGCTCTTCTCGGCCGCCGTGTATGCCGTGCTGATCGTGACCTTCGGCTTTCAGGTAGCGCGGGTCGAGGGTCAGAGCATGTCGCACACGCTCGAAGATCAGGACCGTCTGATTGTCAACAAGCTGCTCTATCGCCTCAGCGATCCGCGGCGAGGAGACATCGTGATGCTCTACTACCCTCTCAACCCCGACAAGTCGTACGTCAAGCGGGTCATCGCCGAGGAAGGCGACAGCGTGCGCATCGTCGACGGCCGCGTGTACGTGAACGACGTGCCGCTGCAGGACGACTACGTCACGTCCGAGTTCCGCAGCCACGACGACTGGGGTCCGGAGATGATTCCCGAGGGCTACTACTTCGTGATGGGCGACCATCGCAACAACAGCTCGGACAGCCGGCACTGGGGCATGGTTCCGAAGCGTTACATCATCGGGAAAGTGCAGCTGCGATGGTGGCCGGTCCCGACTGCTCGTGTCTTCTGAGCGGTACGCCGGTGTCGCGCGTGTTCTGACGCGCGTCCTCCTGCTGAATCTGGTCGTCGCCCTGGCGAAGATCGGGTTCGGGTATGCCAGCGGCGCCATCAGCATCTTGTCCGACGGGTTTCACTCGCTCACCGACGCGGCCTCCAATGTCGTCGGGCTCGTCGGCGTCTTCGCGGCCAGGCGTCCACCGGACGACGATCATCCCTACGGTCACCGGAAGTACGAAACGGTGGCAGCTGTCGGTGTGGTCGGCTTTCTCGCACTGGTCATGTTCGAGGTGCTCCGCAACGCGTTCAATCACCTGTCGGGCCGCAGTGCACCCCACGACATCTCACTCGCCGCCTTCGTGGTCATGGTGGTGACCGTTGCCATCAACCTTTTCGTCGTCCGCTACGAGTCGGCGGCCGCTGAACGACTGGGCAGCGAAGTGCTGCTCGCCGACGCCCTGCAGACGCGCGGGGACGTGTGGTCCTCGCTCACGGTCATCGTCGCACTCGCCGGCGCCCGTGCCGGCGTGCCCATCCTCGATCCGTTGGCGGCGCTGGTCGTCGCGGGCTTCATCGGCCATGCCGGCTATCAGATCGGTCTGACGACCACGAAGATCCTGAGCGACCGAATCGTGATGTCGGAGGCCGATATCGAGGCTGTCGTGCGTGGCGTGGAGGGCGTTGTCGGCTGTCACCAGATACGAACACGCGGCACCTCCGATCATGTGTTTCTGGATCTGCACGTGTGGCTTCCGGCCGACATGAGGCTGATGGATGCACACGATATCTCGCACGTCGTAAAGGATCGATTAATGACGCACTATCCCCAGATCGTGGACGCGGTGATCCACCTGGAACCGCCCCCGCGTGGGCAGAATTGACGGTAAGATCCTCGAGCCCCATGCGACGATTTTTCGGTTCCGTTCTCCTACTCCTGACAACTGTCATCCCGGCGTTCGCACAGAGCGGTGACCCTGCGATCGAGGGTCCGCCTCCTCCCGCACCGCCTGCCGTGATTGCGCGCGACGCGCAAGGCCACATCACCTTTCGAGCCATGCGTGTCCCGTCGCCGCTCGTGTTCGACGGCACACTGGACGAGCCGTTCTATCGAGACGTGCCCTCGTTCGGCGACTTCATTCAGCAAGAACCGCACGAAGGGCAGCCGGCGACGGACAAGATCGAGGTGTGGGTGTTCTTCGACCGCGACTACCTGTATGTCTCCGCGAAGATGTACGACTCCGAGCCGGACAAGCGCGTGTCCACGGAGATGCGGCGCGACGCGAACACCCTTTACAACAACGACCACTTCGCCGTGACGTTCGACACCTTCTACGATCGCCGCAGCGGGTACGGTTTCGCTGTCAACCAACTGGGCGGCATGCTGGACTGGTCGATCACCAACGAGCAGATCAACAACAACTGGAATGGCGTGTGGGACGTGAAGACCGGCACGTTCGCGGACGGCTGGACCGTGGAGCTTCGATTCCCCTTCCGCTCGTTCCGCTTCCGCGAAAACGGTCACATCTGGGGCATGAACTTCCGGCGTCGGGTCACCTACAAGAACGAGGTGTCCTTTCTGTCGCCAGTGCCGGCGTCACTGGGCCGCCCGGGCATGTCGAAGATGTACACCGCGGCGACCGCGACCGGCATCGAGGTGCCAGGCAAAGGGCGAAACCTCGACGTGAAGCCCTACGCACTCGGCTCGATGCTCACCGACAGGACGCTCAGGCCGCCGGTGTCGAACAGCGGCGACGGCAACATCGGCATCGACGTGAAATGGGGCGTGAAGCAAACGCTGGTCGCGGATCTGACGGTGAACACCGACTTCGCGCAGGTCGAGGACGATCAACAGGTCGTGAACCTGACGCGTTTCAGCGTCCTCTTTCCCGAGAAGCGCGACTTCTTTCTCGAGGGTGCCGATACGTTCAACTTCGCGAACGGATCATCCGGCACGGGCGGCACGGGCGGCGGAGGCGGGTCGCAGGGCAGCAGCCAGAACACCAGCACGGCTCCCCTGCTCTTCTACAGTCGGCGCATCGGCTTGAACAACAACCTCGAGGTGCCTATTCGCGCAGGTGGTCGCCTGCTCGGGCGCAGCGGACTCTGGCGATACGGCATCTTGAACATTCAGACGGCGACGTCCGAAGACGCCAATGCGCCGTCGACCAACTTCTCGGTGATCCGCGTGAACCGGGACTTCCTGCGCCGCAGCCGCGTTGGCGCGCTGGTCACCCGGCGCGATCCGGTGGCCGCGACCAGGCGCGGAGCGAGCGGACCCGACAACCTGGCCTACGGATTCGATACGCTCATCACCCCCACCAACGACATCAACATCGTCGGCTACGCGGCGAAGACGGATACGCCAGGGCGCACGGGCGATGACAAGAGCTTCCGAGGTCGTTTTGACTGGACCAACGACAAGTACGGTGCCGCAGCAGAGCACCTGTCGGTTGGCGCTGACTTCAACCCCGAGATCGGCTTCCTTCGGCGCACCGCGTTCAAGCGTTCGTACGGGCAACTGCGCTATAGCCCCCGCCCTTCGAACTGGCATGGCGTCCGGAAGCTGTATTACCTCGGGAGCGTCGATTACATCACCGACACAAAGCACCGACCTGAGTCGAAGGAGGTCCAGGGTAATTTCCAGATGGACCTCGACAACAGCGACACGTTCAATCTGGACATCAGCCGTAATTACGAACGGCTCTCGAACCGGTTCGAGGTCGGAAAGAACCTGTTCGTGCCTGCGGGCGAATATCGAATGACGCAAGCGCGCGCCACCTACGCGTTTGGACAGCAGCGCCCAGTGTCGGGTTCGATCACGGCGGGGCACAGTGGATTCTACGCGGGCACCTTGACCGAGCTGACGTGGAGCGGTCGTGTGGAATTGTCCAAGCAGTTCTACCTGGAGCCACAACTATCGTGGAACAGAGTTGACGTGCCCCAGGGGAAGGCCGACAGCAACCTGTATAGCAGCCGCGCCACCTATACGCTCTCGACGCACATGTTCGTGTCGGCCCTGGTGCAGTATCAGACACGCACAGACAGCGTCACAAGCAATGCGCGCTTCAGGTGGGAGTACCTTCCAGGCAGCGAACTCTTCGTCGTGTACAGCGACGGACGGACGACGCTGAACAGTACGGGGTTCCCGGATCTGCAGAATCGATCGCTGGTCGTGAAGGTGACGCGTCTGATGCGGTGGTGAGACTCGGGCAGGCAAGGCGGGCGGGGCTGGCACGGCAGGCAGGTTGCGTCGATCGGAAGGTCATGCAGACCCTCTCGACTTTCCTCGCCCTCCTGGCTTTCCCGGCCGTCCGTGCCCGCCGCGCCTGCCCTGCCCGCCCTATTTCCGCGTC
>JBEBGB010000507.1:0-4066 GCA_040081675.1 Vicinamibacterales bacterium | reverse complement strand
GAACCGTTGGCCAGACCCTAACGACTGCTGCTCACCGTCCGGGCTGTAGGTGCGTTCATCGATCGCAGTCTTGAAGCGATTCAGCACAATCTCCGCTGGCCGCAGCTTCCGCGGATCCACCTGCTGCCCCGACCACTCGGCGAGCCCCTTCTGGATGCGCTTGTAGAAGCCGTACCACGGGCAGTCGCAGTTCGTCGGCTTGCCGTGCCGGTTCGTGCACCGGCGATTGTGATGCTTGTGGAGGCCCTTGACGTTGCTTGTCGGCGTCTGCGACATGGAGTGCTGCTCCTCTTCACCTGGCCGGCGTAGCGTGCTTCTCAGCCCAGATGTCGATCCATTCACGGCGAAGGCGGATCGTGCGGTAACCGAGTTTGACGTGCTTCAAGTCCGCCGCCGCACACGCTTCGTAGATTGTATCCACTCCGACGCCGAGATACGCCGCTGCCTGTCGGGGCGTGATCCAAGAGGATCTTTGATCCGTTCGATCTACCCCGTGGTCCTCAACGCCACGTGACTCCGGTGCCACTCGTTCCGAGTCGTCTGCTGACCGTCGCAATGACTGCGGTAGGACTGCCCCAATCTTTCGATTCACGATACCCTCCGAATTCTGGCCTCGGCTCGTAGTCATCGATCAAGCGACGGCCACCGCCTCCGATTCGTACTGGTCGCGTTCTTGAACGTACCGCTGTATCTTCAGCACTTCCGACACCACGCGACTCCCGCGGCGGCGATCAAGATGCAGCACTACATCAATCGAGGCGGCGATCTGGTGGCGGATGGCCTGATACGGTAGCTCCACGCCTGCCTGCAGAACGCACGACGTTAGGCGTGCCAGCGCTTGGTGCGCCGAATTTGCGTGTATCGTGGATAGCGTGCCTGCGTGCCCGGTATTGAGCGCCTGCAGGAGATCATAGGCTTCTCCGCCGCGCACCTCTCCCACGATGATCCGGTCAGGTCGATGCCGCAGAGTCGCCTTGAGCAGGTCGCGAATCGTCACCGCGGGCAGATCCCGCTGTGCGCGCCTCGCTTCGAACCGCACTACGTTCGGTTGTTCCACGCGCAACTCCGCCGTGTCCTCGATGAGAACTATTCGATCGGTGGGCGGGAGCAATGCCGCGAGGGCGTTTAGGAGGGTCGTCTTTCCGGTGCTTGTCCCGCCGCTGATCAGAATCGTGCGACGGGCGTCGATGGCCAACCGCATCGCGTCCAGGACCGGCACAGTGAGCGTTCCGCTGCGGACGAGGTCATCGACCGTGAAGAATCGGCTTTGAAACTTCCGAATGGTCAGCGTCGTGCCGCCCAAGCTGCACGGGGGGATGACGGCCGCAACCCGCGAACCATCGGGCAGCCGCGCATCGAGAATCGGCTGCTCCTCCGAGATGTCGTCCGCGAGCAGGCGCGCGATGTTGCGCACAGCGACCTGCAGGTTCTTCTCGGTTATCTGCACCTGACTGGCCTCGATCATTATTCCGTGTCGCTCGACAAACACGCGCCCGCCAGGATTGACCATGATTTCGCTCACATCCGGGTCTTCGATAAAACCGGCAATCGGACGCAGGAACGGCAGGATGATCTCGAAACTCATGATCTATAGCTCCCCGCGATCGACCTGTTCGAAGTACGTCCGGCCGCGCTCGACGTAGTACGGCTTCAGGTAGCAATACGTGGGCGGCCGCGGGTTGAACCCATCGTAGGCGAGCACCACAGCCTGCGCGTTCTTCAGTTCGCCGAAGACCTTGGCCTCGAACACAAAGTCCCGCTGGACGGCGTAGCTCTTCGACGTGCTGATCGTCGCCCGGTGCGCAGCCGCACGACCGGTCAGCACGCTGATGCGGGCGTCCTGACCGCTCTCCGCGAGGTGGTACTGAGGGACGAGTCGTTCGTCCTTGCCGCAGAGATCGCTCGCCACGCGGGCGCTGAAGTCGTCGCTGAGCGCCAGAAAGACCTTCGTCCGGAACGTCTGCAACAATGTGCGCCAAGACTCGCCGGGCAACGCCGAGCGCAATGAGCTGAGACTCTGCGTGGCGACGATGGCGATGCACTTGCCCTGACGTGACAGGCTGAAGAACTTGTCGTCGCCAGTGGGGTCCTCTTCCCCTGCGGTCGCGAACGCGTGGTATTCGTCGCAGAGAAACAGGACGTCTCGCCAGTACCGGTCGGGGTGCTGCGAGATCGCCGGAATGCGGGTCAACACCGCCCGCTGGAAATCCTGCTTCATCATCGTGCCGATGATCTTCGCGAGACCAGGATTGGCGGCCATCGGAAAGTTCAGCGCGCAGACGCTGCCCCGCTCAATCAGATCGCCGAACGACGGCAGAGGCCGCCCGTAGCGTGCGTCGGCGTTCGCGACGGGGTCGTAGCACGCCTTGGGCGGGCAGAACGTGCGCTTCATCGCCGGGTTGTCGTCGAAGAGCGACAGGAAGACGGAGATGCCTTCCACGATGGAGGTGCGCAGCTTCGGCTCGATGCGCCGCCAGTCGTGCTCAAACCATCGCTTCACGGCTTCCAATTGCATCCGTCTCGGATCCGACTCTCCCAGTTCCGCCGGCTCAAGGCGCTCGTCGAAGGGCACGGCCAGCGCGTTTAGTTGCGCACGGAGTGCCGCTGAGTCGAGGGCGCCCATCTGCTCGGTGCCAAGGTCCATGGCAAAGGCAAACTCGGCGAGCGTGGTGTGCTTCACGTAGTGCGGCGTTGGCACCAGCAGGCGTGTTCGCTGCGCGATCCGGCGCTCCCCTTCCGCGAGCTTCGCCGCCAACCGATCCGGATTGATCGCACACTCGTACACGTCGAATAACGTGACGTAGTCGTCGACCACCTTGTGGAGCAGGATGATGAACTTGACCAGATTCGTGTACGCCTGTTGCCAGAAGGGCTCTTTCCCTTTGCCAAAGACGCTATTCAGCAGTGAGGCAATCCCGTACGCCAGCGCATAGGCATCGAGGTCGTTATGCAGCGGGTTGTACCGCCAGGGTCCCTCCAAGCTGACTTCGAGATAGTCCCCTTCCCTCCCATGCGTGGTGAGCAACCGGCGAATGTCGTGGCAGAAATCTCCTTTCACTTCGAGCACCAACGCGCCAATCCGCTTCTGTGGATCGGTGCGTCGATAGCCGAGAATCTGCTCCGCGTACGGATACAGACAGCCGGTCGTTTTGCCGCTGCCCACGGCCCCGATGACCGCGATGCCCGTGAACAGCCCGCGTTCGGGAATCGTGAGCCAGGTCGGTGCTTCCACGGGAATGGGTTTCTGCGGATGATGCTGCTCGCCGAGGATGACAAATAACTGCTCTCGATCCTCGGGTGGTGGATACGGCGGCAGCCTTCCAGGCGATGCGCTCTTCGTGCGCCCGGTCGCGAAGATGTACGCGAGCGACCAGAGGACAGACGACGCCAGATAGGGTGTCGAGAAGAGGAGTGTGATGTACGCGACGTACAGTGACGTGTACAGCGCCGGTCGATACACGCGCACTAAGACCAAGATCGGATCGTCGCCATTCCACGGCATGTGCGCCCGCAACACCAGCGCGGCGCCGCCGGCCATGGCCGCGCTCACCAATGTCCGGTCTGCGATCCACGCGTTCACCGTCACCGTCCTCCGACGTGGCGACGCGCCGTCTCCGCGGCCTGTGTCGCCTGCGCATCCGAGTTGCCATTCGATGTCGCCGCCGTCTGCGCGTCCGCGCGACGCACTGTCGGTGCCGTCTCGCTGTTCCGAGCGTGTTGCCAGGCGATGAAGTCCTTGTCATGGCGGAAGACGCGCCGGAGTGCGGACGTCACGATGTATTCCTTCGTGCTGCCCAGAAACTCGGCGTACGCACGGAGCTGATCGTGGAGTTCGCGATCGACACGCAAGGCCAGCGTGTCCTTGTCTGGTGCGGCGGGGGGTGCGGGAATCAACGGCACGGGTGAGCTCCTTCCGAATCGCACCGCCGGTGATACCTCGGCACCCTCAGCGCTGCGTTCACGGTGATGTGTGTTCGTGATGCACGGGCCGAGACAGGAGCGACCCCACCGCGTGCGTGCACCGGTGAGTGACGAGGTTTCACCTCGGACCGGGGTCGCTCCTGTC
>JBEBGB010000066.1:0-14765 GCA_040081675.1 Vicinamibacterales bacterium | reverse complement strand
GCGCGGGCCAAGGCCCGGGCGCAAATTGACACGTCCCTTTTCGCCAAACGAGTTCAGCGGCGCTCCGGTCGCCAGATCGAGCGCGATCAGATACTCGCCACGGATCACGAAGAGCCGTCGCGAGCCACCGTCGCTCCAGAAGGCAACACCGCGCGCGCTGTCGCCTCGAAGCCCCTGTGCGGGTTCGTCAGGAAAGGGCTGCTGTACCCACAGCGTCTTTCCCGTGCCGGGATGAAACGCCTCGACCAGCCCAATGCCGTTCGGGCTGTAGAGAACGCCGCCGATCATCAGCGGAGTCGCTCGGAAGTTGTTCGAGTAGGAAAGGTCTGGCGCCTTCGACATGACGCTGGCATCGACTGATGGGCGACGCCACGCAAGACGGAGCTGCGAGATGTTGGTCCTGTTGATCTGATCGAGCGGCGCGTACTTGGTCATGCCCGAATCGCCGCCGTAGCGAGTCCATTCGCCGCTTCGCGCACCCTGTTGCGCCGAACCGAGGGCCGTGCACACCACGATCGCCACGCCGACCAGGATCCACCGGAGAGCGCCCATCGAAGCCTCCTCTTGCGAACCGACTGTTCACGGGGTTCGGGCTGCGTCACCGTCCCTTCGAGTGAGCGAAAGGACGTACGCCGCGGGACGATAACACGGGCGTCCGTGGGAATCTATTCCAGCGGCACGAGCGGAATAGCGAGGCGGCGCGCCGCGCTGGCCATTCGCTCGTCGTAGGTGGCGAGTTGTACCTCCTGGCTGCGACCGCGCAGGAACTCGATCGACGCCAGGTGCAGTCCGTCCAGGGTACGCAGTGAGGTCGGCCACGGATCGAGCGCGCGAGCCAGGACGAACGGCTTCAGCTCGAGCCACGCAAAGCGACCGAGCAGCAGCCGCACCGCCTCGCCGTGCGATGACCCGAGCTTGCGAGCATGCACGCGGGTCCACACCTCATATTCCGTGAGCCGACTCGACACGACGCCCGATTGCCACACGCTCGCCGGCGGGCAACGGTCCTCGGCGAGCAACTGCGCGAGCGCGACGGACGTGTCCACGTAGATCATCGTCCGACTACCGGTCCGCGCGGTCGGCGTCGAGTTCGTCGAGCAGCGTGGCCAACGCGAGCACAGGCTGCCTGGGTACCTCGCCCCCGGGCCCGGCCAGAGGAGGCGTCAGCCACCCTTGCCGCACCGCTTCCGCCAACTCCGCATCGTCCACCATGAGACCGCGCCCGATGGCCGGCGGCACAATTTCAGCCACCACGCGATCACGATCGGTAATCAACACGACTTCACCTCCTGCCGCCAGACGAACGTATTCACTGAGCTTGTTCTTGAGCACCTTGAGGCCGATGGCTCGCATGCTCCAAAGGTAGCTTCCGGAAGCTACCTTTGTCAATCCATGCTCGCGACGGGCCCGGCCCCGGCCGCCGCTTGTCTCAGCAATGCGCGTGCCCGACGAATTCTCCGGCCATTCATGCGGGTTCGATGCGATGTGGCAGTTTTTCCTGCGTGTCCGGCAGGACGAGGAGGTCTTCGTTGCCAGGCCGTACTAATGAAAGGCGAGCGTCGCAAGCTTCTGGCCGGGCGAGGGTTTCTGGCCTTCGACAATCAACTGACCGCATGCTGCGCGAATGTCGCGCCCGCGGCTCTTGCGCACCGAGACGGTGACGTCGCGCTCGGCCAGCGTGCGCGCGAATTGATCGACCACCGCGTCGGAGGGGCGCTCGAAGGGAATGCCCGCCGCAGCGTTCAACGGAATCAGATTCACCTTGGCTTTGACTCCGGCCAGCAACCTTGCCAGCTTGCGCGCATCGCCAGGCGAGTCGTTCACGCCGGCGAGCATCACGTACTCGAAGGTGATTCGGCTCCGCTTGCGAACAGGAAAGCGCTTGCAGGCCTCGATGATGTCGGCGACGCCGTACTTCTTGTTGATCGGCACCAGCGCGCCGCGCTGAACATCCGTCGGTGCGTGCAGCGAGATAGCCAGATTCGGCATGAGCGGTTCGCGACCGAGCCTCTCGAGCGCAGGCAGCAGACCGACCGTCGAGAGCGTGACGCGTTTCGGCGGCAGCCCGAACCCATGTTCGTTGGCCAGGATGCGCATCGCCTTCATGACCGCGTCGTAGTTGTGGAGCGGCTCACCCATGCCCATGAGGACGATGTTGAAGGGTTTGTCCCGAAGGTCGAGCGCGTGCGCCAGGACGCACACCTGTCCCACGATCTCGCCTGCTGTGAGATTGCGGACCAGACCCATCTTGCCGGTCAGGCAGAACGCGCATGCCATCGCGCATCCAACCTGGGTGGAGATGCAAAACGTCATGGCAGGCGTGTCCGGTATGAACACCGACTCGATGTGGGCACCGTCAACCAGACGCAAGAGGAACTTCTCTGTACCGTCCGACGAGCGCTCGCGGGCGGCCAGGGCGGGCGTGCCGATGGTGCAGTCGTGCGAGAGCGACGCGCGCAGGTCCTTGGGTAGATCGGTCATGCCGGCCACGTCAGTGACGCCGCGTCGGTAGATCCAGGCAAAGACCTGGCGTCCGCGGAAGCGCTCCTGGCCCCGCGCGGCCAGCGCAGCCTCGAGTTCGGCCAAATCAAGCTCCGCGAGATCTAGAGGCGCTGACACCATATCTCCCACGTCGTGAACCACTTCCAAGGACTGACCGATCTTAGCGTGCGTGTCCAGCGGGCGGACGGCACGGCGCGAGACAGCTTGCCCGACGAGCCCCGCCGTGCTATATTTCGATGTCTGCTTGTAATCCCTTTGGTGTCAATGCTTTGCGGCGTGTTCTGCCGCTCGCACACCACCGCAACCCCGGTGAACCAACGAGCCTAGCCTTTGTCGAATTCACCCATTGTCCGCGACGCGCTCGATAACGGTCTTCGAATCCTGTCCGAGCCCATGAGACAGGTACGATCGGTCAGTATCGGTGTCTGGCTGGCGCGCGGTTCTCGTCACGAAAGCGCAGAGCAGAGCGGCATCGCGCACTTTGTCGAGCACATGCTGTTCAAGGGCACGGCCACCAGGTCTGCCGAAGATATCGCCCAGGCCATCGATTCCATCGGCGGACAACTCGACGCGTTCACGGCAAAGGAATACGCCAGCTACTACATCAAGGTCCTCGACGAGCACCTGCCCAGAGCGCTTGACGTCCTCTCCGACATCGTCCTCAATCCAGCCTTCAGCCCAGACGATGTGGAGCGCGAGAAGAAGGTGATCCTCGAGGAGATCAAGATGGTGGAAGACACGCCTGACGATCTCGTCCACGAGATTTTCACGCAGGGCTTCTGGGAAGATCATCCGCTTGGTCGCCCGATTCTTGGTACTCCAGAGACCGTCGAGTCGTTCACCGCCGACTCCCTTCGCGCGTACTTCCGCGACGCCTATGCACCACGCAATCTGATCGTGTCAGCCGTCGGTAACCTGGAGCACGACAACGTGCGCCGGTTGATCGAAGAGCGCTTCGGACATCTGGCCGCATCGAGTGTTGCGACGTCGGAAGTGCCGCCACTCGTGGTGCCCAAGGTGCTCATTCGACACAAAGAGCTCGAGCAGAGCCATGTGTGTCTGGGCACGAGCGGCTATCAACAAGATCACGAGAACCGTTACGCCAGCTACGTCATGAACACCCTGCTCGGCGGTTCGATGAGCTCGCGGCTCTTCCAGAACGTGCGCGAGAAGCGCGGCCTGGCGTACGCCGTCTTCTCGGGCATGAGTGCCTATCGCGATGCAGGCTCGTTCACCATTTACGCGGGTTGTGCCAACGAAGCGGTGAGCGAAGTCGTAGACCTCGTTGTGGACGAGATGCGTGGTGTGAAACAGGCGCTCGTGCCGGACGCCGAGTTGCAGCGCGCCAAGGACCATCTCAAAGGCAGCCTGATGCTGAGCCTCGAGAACACGGCGAGCCGTATGTCCCACATTGCGCGACAAGAGATCTATTTCGACCGGCAGGTGAGTCTCGACGAAACGTTGCAAGGCGTCGAGCGGGTGACCGCCGAGGATGTGCAGCAGGTCGCAACCGATTTGTTCCAGAATGGTTCGATGTCGGCGACCGTGCTTGGCAACATCAACGGATTGCAGATTCCCCACGCGCGACTCGATTTACAATAGGGCCCTATTCACCACAGGACAGCGAGCGTTCAGGAGGATCAGGTCGGACGGCGTCCAGTGCGGGCTCTCGAGCACGCCGGTCGGGTGTCCCTCGGTGTCATGCGTGTCCTCAACGGCAGGAACCCGGATTGATCCAGCGCTACACACACCCTGAAATGGGTCGGATCTGGAGCGACCAGCGTCGATACGAGACCTGGTTGCTCGTGGAAACGGCGGCTGCCGAAGCCATGGCGGCTGCCGGTATCGTCCCGCCCGAAGCCGCCCGTGACATTCGCGAGCGCGGTGCATTCGACATCAATCGCATCGAAGAAATAGAGCAGGTCACGCAGCACGACGTGATCGCGTTCACGACCGCCGTTGCCGAGAAGGTCGGCGAATCGGCCCGCTGGATGCACTTCGGGATGACGTCCTCGGACGTGATCGACACGGCTCAGGCGCTACAGATGCGCGAGGCCTGCGACGTCATCTTGCGGAATCTTCATGCCCTTGCCGAGGCGATTCGCGAGCGAGCCTTCGAACATCGAATGACGCCGATGATCGGTCGCACGCACGGCGTTCACGCAGAGCCGATGACGCTCGGTCTGAAGCTGGCGCTGTGGTACGCCGAGGTTGGACGCGACACAGAGCGCATCCGCCGCGCACGCGCGGTCGTCTCGGTGGGTAAGTTGTCGGGCGCGGTTGGCACGTTTGCTCATTTGCCACCCTCGATCGAAGCCGATGTCTGCCAGCGGCTCGGGCTCGAGCCGGCGCTGGTGGCCTCGCAGGTCATACAGCGCGATCGCCATGCGGAGCTGCTGTCCGCGCTCGCCATCACAGCCGCGACGCTCGAGAAGATCGCGCTCGAGATTCGTGGACTGCAGAAGACCGAGATCGGCGAGATCGAGGAACCCTTCGCGAAGGGGCAGAAGGGCTCGTCTGCGATGCCGCACAAGCGCAATCCGATTGGCTGCGAGCAGATCGTGGGAATGGCGCGCCTCATTCGCGCCAATTGCCACGCCGCCTTCGAGAACATCGCACTCT
The DNA here is from genome assembly GCA_040081675.1 of Vicinamibacterales bacterium. GTDB lineage: Bacteria > Acidobacteriota > Vicinamibacteria > Vicinamibacterales > CAVVIG01 > CAVVIG01. The sequence goes on along the minus strand of JBEBGB010000066.1, from coordinate 9,641 downwards.
GGCACGAGCGTGACATCTCGCACTCGTCGGTCGAACGCGTGATCCTGCCCGATAGCTTCATTGCCCTCGACCACATGCTCCGGCGGTTGACCCGCATCGTTCGCGACATGGTCGTGTATCCGGCTCGCATGCTGGAGAACCTGGGCCGATCGCGCGGCGTCGTGTTTTCAGGCAGCGTGCTCCTCGAACTCGCGAAGAAGGGCATTTCACGCGAGCAGGCCTACGAGTGGGTGCAACGCAACGCCATGCGGTCGTTCAACGAGCAGACGGACTTCAAGCAGTTGCTGCTGGCCGATGCGGACGTGACACGGGCGCTGCCGCCGGAGGAGATTGAGCGGGCTTTCGATCTCCACGAACAGTTTCGACACGTCGACCAGGTGTTCGCACGAGTGTTCGGTCCTTCGGCCGACGCGGTCAGGTGAAGGTGAAAAGGATGCGCGCGCGAGTATTCGTGACCTTGAAGAAGTCCGTGTTCGACCCGCAAGGACAGACCATTGCCGACGCCCTGCATTCAATGGGCTACGGCACCGTCGAGGACGTGCGACAGGGCAAGTACTTCGAGCTCGATCTCGCGACGACGGACGCGGCGCAGGCGCGCACGCTGGCGTCCGAGATTGCCGACAAGCTGCTGGCGAACCCGGTCATCGAGAGCTACCGGGTCGACGTCGAGTAGCACGCAGGACAGAAGCTATGACATTCGCGGTGATCGTCTTTCCTGGATCCAACTGCGATCAGGACGCCTACCATGCGGCCACGACGGTGCTCGGCCAGAAGGCCGAACTCGTGTGGCACAAGGACACCGACCTGAAGGGTGCCGACGTGGTGATTCTGCCTGGCGGGTTCGCGCACGGCGACTACCTGCGCACCGGCGCCATGGCGCGCTTCTCGCCGATCATGGGCGAGGTCAAGGCGTTCGCCGATCGCGGTGGACCGGTGATTGGCATCTGCAATGGATTCCAGGTGCTTCTCGAGTCTGGACTGTTGCCTGGCGCCATGCTTCGCAACAAGGGACTGAAGTATCGCTGCGAGTTCGTGAATATTCGCGTCGAGCAGACCGACACGCCGTTCACGTGCGGCGCGAGCGTCGGCCAGGTGTTGAACATTCCGATTGGCCACGGCGAAGGCAATTACTACGCCCCGCCCGAGATTGTCGACGCCCTGGAAGCCAATCGACAGGTGCTCTTTCGCTACTGCACGCCGACAGGACTCGTGACCGACGACTCCAATCCGAATGGTTCGGTCCATGCTATCGCTGGCATCTGCAACGACAAGCGCAACGTCGTCGGCATGATGCCGCACCCTGAACGCGCCTGCGAGGCCGCGCTCGGCGGCACCGACGGGCTGGTGATTCTCGAATCCATCGTGAAGGCCTTCGCAACGGCATGACCATCGATACCCAGACGCTCGAGCGCCACGGCATCAAACCCGACGAATACGAGCGCATCGTTTCGTTCATGGGGCGTGAGCCGAACCTTACTGAACTCGGAATCTTCTCGGTGATGTGGTCCGAGCACTGCAGCTACAAGAGTTCGCGCGTGCACCTTCGAACGCTGCCCACCGAAGGTCCGCAAGTGCTGCAGGGCCCTGGAGAGAACGCCGGTGCGATCGACATCGGCGACGGACTGGCGGCCGTCTTCAAGATTGAGTCGCATAACCACCCGTCGTTCATCGAGCCCTACCAGGGTGCGGCAACGGGCGTCGGCGGCATCATCCGCGACATCTTCACGATGGGGGCGCGACCCATCGCTCTCATGAATTCGCTGCGCTTTGGCGCGCTCGAAGCGCCAGGCACCAAGCGCCTGCTCGAGGGCGTCGTCGCCGGCATCGCTGGGTACGGCAACAGCATCGGCATTCCCACCATTGGTGGCGAGGTCTACTTCGAGCCGAGCTACGCCGGAAACTGCCTGGTCAATGTGTTCTGCCTGGGCGTGGCGAAGACGAGCGACATCATCAAAGGCGTCGCATCGGGCGTGGGGAATCCGGTCTACTACGTTGGTGCGAAGACCGGCCGCGACGGCATCCACGGTGCCACGATGGCGTCGGCGGAGTTCGACGACAAGTCGGCGGAGAAGCGCCCGGCGGTGCAGGTCGGCGACCCGTTCATGGAAAAGCTGCTGCTCGAGGCGTGTCTCGAGGTGATGAAGACCGACGCACTTGTTGGTATTCAAGACATGGGCGCTGCCGGTCTCACCTGTTCGACAACCGAGATGGGCTCCCGCGGCGGCGCCGGCATCGAAATCGATGTGGCCCTCGTGCCGCAACGCGAGACTGGCATGACGCCCTACGAGATCATGCTGTCCGAGTCGCAAGAGCGCATGCTGCTGGTGGTGAAGCGCGGACGCGAAGCCGAAGTCGAGCGGGTCTTCGAGAAGTGGGACCTGCACGCCGTCCACATCGGCGACGTTACCGACGATGGCATGCTGCGGGTGAAGCACCATGGCCAGGTGGTGGCCGAGATTCCGAATCGAGCGCTGACGGATGAAGCGCCGGTCTATCAGCGGCCCATGGAGCGTCCCGACCTGAGCGAGGCACAGCGGCTCGACCTCGATGCGCTGTCCGACAGTGCCAGTGCCAGCGACACACTGCTTCGCCTGCTGGCCACCGGCAACATCGCCAACAAGAGTTGGCTCTATCGCCAGTATGACCACATGGTGCAGACCAACACGGTCAATGCACCAGGTGTCGGCGCAGGCGTCGTTCGCATCAAGGGCACCGACCGCGCGCTGGCGATGTCGGTCGACTGCAACGGCCGGTACGGCAGCCTCGACCCCAAACGCGGCGCGATGCTCGCGGTGGCCGAGGCGTCACGCAACGTCGCGTGTGCCGGAGCGACCCCGCTCGCGACAACCAACTGCCTCAACTTCGGCAATCCGGAGAAGCCGCACATCATGTGGCAGTTCGGCCAGGCTGTGGAGGGTCTGGGCGAGGCCTGTCGCGCGCTCGACGTACCGATTACGGGCGGCAACGTGTCCCTGTACAACGAGACCGACGGCAAGGCGATCTATCCGACGCCGACCATCGGCATCGTTGGCATGATCGAGCACGTCGACCGTGTATTGACGCGAACGTTCAAGCGGTCCGGCGACGTCATTGTTCTTCTGGGCGACAGTCACGGTGAGCTGGGCGGCAGCGAGTATCTGAAGACCGTTCACGATCTCGTCCGAGGTCTTCCTCCGGCGCTCGATCTCGGACGGGAGCGCGCGTTGCAGCGCCTGCTCGTTTTATTGGCGGACCAGCGACTGGTGCATTCTGCCCATGACTGCTCGGACGGCGGACTGGCGGTGACACTTGCGGAGTGCACGTTCAACAGCGGCGGTATTGGCGCCGAAGCGTCCATCGAAGGCGTGTCGGTTGCGAAGAGCGCTCGCATCAACATCGCGGCGGCGCTCTACGGCGAGTCGGCGTCGCGCGTCGTTGTATCGACGGCTCCAGATCTGGTGACGGAAGTCTTGCAGCAGGCAGCGCGGGCGGGTGTGCCCGCGAGAGTGATCGGAGAGACCGGGGGCAACCGCCTTCGCATGGCCGTTGCTGGCTCGGTTGAAGTGGACGTGGCGATCGAACTGGCGGAACGCGCCTGGTCGGACGCCGTCGGTCGCATCTTCCTCAGAACGGTGGCCTGACATGCTGGATAAGTTCAAGGACGAGTGCGGCGTCTTCGGTATCTTCGGGCACCACGAGTCCGCGAACATGACCTATCTCGGCCTCTATGCCTTGCAACATCGAGGGCAGGAGAGCTGCGGGATCACGGTGTCCGACGGCAATTTGCTGCGAGTGTCCAAGGCCATGGGCTACGTGGCGGACAGTTTCAACGGCGAGATCCTGGCGCACCTTCCAGGACACGCCGCCATTGGCCACGTACGGTACTCGACGGCAGGAGAGAGTCGACTCGCCAACGCGCAGCCGTTCCTCATCGACTGTGCGCACGGGCAGTTCTCGATCTGTCACAACGGCAACCTCACGAACGCGGACTCTGTGCGTAACGATCTGGTGACGCAGGGGTCGATCTTCCAGTCGGGCAGTGACACGGAAGTGATGCTGCACCTCTACGCTCGGTCACGCGCGCGCAACGCGGAGGATGCGGTCGTCGAGTCGATCACGCAGCTGCAAGGCGCGTTTTCCTTCCTGATGCTCACGGCGGACAAGATGATTGCCGTGCGCGACCCGCACGGATTCAGGCCGCTGGCGCTTGGGCAACTGGGCGACGCCATGGTCGTCTGCTCGGAGACCTGTGCGCTCGACTTGATTGGTGCCACCTACATCCGCGACATCGAACCGGGCGAACTGCTGGTCATCAGCGCTGGCGGCATGCGGTCGATACGGCCTTTCGCGAACGCGCAGCTTGCACACTGCGTGTTCGAGCACGTCTACTTCTCCCGTCCCGACAGTTACGTCTTTGGCAAGAGCGTGAACGAGGTCCGGACCAATCTCGGACGCGTGCTCGCGCGCGAACAACGGATCGACGCCGACGTGGTCGTGCCCATTCCCGACTCGGGGGTCTGCGCCGCCATGGGCTACGCCGACGAGGCGAACATTCCCCTGCGCATGGGGCTCATCAGGAATCACTATGTCGGGCGGACGTTCATCCAGCCCCAGTCGGCCATTCGGCATTTCGGCGTCAAGGTGAAGCTGAACCCCGTTCGGAGCATTCTGGAAGGCAAGCGCGTCGTGCTGGTGGACGACTCCCTGGTGAGGGGCACGACGAGTCGTAAGATCGTGAGGATGGTACGTGCCGCAGGTGCCAAGGAAGTCCACGTGCGCATCAGCTGTCCGCCGACGATCTCGCCCTGTTTCTACGGTGTCGATACGCCGCGGCGCTCCGAGTTGATGGCGGCCACGCACACGATGGATGAGATTCAGAGCTACCTTGATTGCGACAGCGTCGGCTACCTCAGCCTCGAGGGCCTCATGAAGGCCGTTGGTGAAGGCAGCGGCAACTACTGCAGTTCGTGCTACACAGGACTGTATCCGGTGGCGTTTCCTCGGGATGAACGCACCTACCTGCAGCTGGCCCTGAAGATGGACAAGGCGGCAGTCACGAGCTGAGATGCGCGTTTTTCAATCGTCAACGTCGAGGCTGCAACAGGCGCAACGCGCCCCCGTCGGTCTTTCCACGTTCGAGTGTGCACGACCGCGTCGCGCGCGTGCTCGACTGTGCGTCGTCCTTCTTGTGCTTCATACGCTTGCGGCGCTCTCGAGCGGCGCCCTTCTCGAGGCGCAAGAGCCGACCGCGCCGCAGACCGTTGACGCGGCCCGTCTCCAAGTTGCGATCGACACGCTCGGCGCCCTCGACTACGCGAAGCGCACCGACGCCGCACGCCTCGTGCGCCGCACGGCTCCAGCACAGGCCGTTCCCGCGCTTCTTGCAGCCGTAAGCCAGCATGCTGACGGCTACGTCCGCTACAAGGCACTCATCCTGCTGACAGGCTTCAACGATCCGCGCACCATGGACGCGATGCGTGAGTCGATGGCGAGTCCCAATGACAGGCTGCGGTCGGCCGCCTACGGTTACTTCGAGCACAATCCCAACCCGGCGCTCGTGTCGGACCTGCTCGCCGCGCTCGACAAGGAACACTCTGAATTCGTGCGTCCGGAACTCGTGCGGGCCCTTGCTGCGGCCGGGAGAGATCCTCGCGTCCAGACGATGTTGACGCGTGATGCTGGCCGGGGAGAAGACTTCTTCCGAAGTGCCGTCATCGAGGCGCTTGGCGACTACAAGGCGACGTACGCCTTCGACGCGCTGAACGCGATTGCGAAGCTCGACGGTCCCCTGGTCGACGATGCCGCCCTGGCTTTGGGCAAGATCGGCGATGCGCGCGCGCTCGAGACACTGGCCGCACTGCAGCGAACCGCACCGCGCCCGGCCCAGGCGTCCATTGCCGCAGGCATTTGCCTGCTCGGCACCAACTGCGGCTCGCACGAGAACTACCTCGCGCAGAGCCTGAAGTTCTCGGATCAGAACATCGGATTCCAGGAACTGCTGCGCGGGGCGGCGGCTGGCTTGAGTGCGCTTGGTGTTGGCGGGCGCGAGTCGGCGGTCACGGCGTTGTTCGACGTCGGCATCCCTTCGCGCGATCCCACGCGGTCTCCGGTGGCCCTGGCACTCGCGACCGTTGCCCTGAGGAACACGGCGCTCATGCTATCGGTGCTGAAGTCGTCTCCCGTGCAGGGCGACGCGATTGCGCTGATGGCCGAGGGCTTCGACATGCTCGAAGAAGACCTCGAGAAGGAGCGTTTCTTCGCCACCGTGCGGCGTCAGTACTGGGACGCGGCCGACGGCTCGGTCGATCGTCGCTTGATGCAGACCCTGATTGGAAAACTGGACTTCTGATGGACTATCGCCAGTCAGGCGTCGACATCGACGCGGGCAACGAGACGGTCAAGCGGATCAAGTCGCTGGCGCGCAGCACCTTCACTCCCGGCGTCATGTCGGAGATCGGCGCGTTCGGCGGCTTGTTCAACCTGCAGGCCGCCGGTGTCACTGAACCAGTGCTGGTGTCCAGCGCGGATGGTGTCGGGACGAAGCTCAAGCTCGCCTTCATGACTGGTCGGCACAACACGATCGGCGCCGATCTGGTGAACCACTGCGTCAACGACATCCTCGTGCAGGGCGCGGTGCCACTGTTTTTCCTCGACTACCTCGCAACCGGCCGTTTGTCGCCGGACGTGGCCGAGCAGGTGGTCACCGGCGTGGCGCGGGCGTGCCGCGAGAACGGATGCGCGCTCATCGGCGGCGAGACGGCGGAGATGCCGGGGTTCTATGCCGACGGCGAGTACGACATTGCCGGCTTCATTGTGGGTGTCGTCGAGCGGTCTCGGCTGATTGACGGCAAGTCCATTGAACCTGGCGACGCCTTGATCGGCCTGCACTCTTCCGGGCTCCACACCAATGGCTACTCGCTGGCACGCAAGGTGTTCTTCGAGCAGTGCGGGTTGCAGGCCAGTTCCTACGTGGACGCGTTGGGGGGCACCGTTGCCGACGTGTTGCTGGCGACACACCGGTCCTATCTGACGCCCATGCGACCCTTGCTCGAGGCCGGCGTAGTGAAGGGGATGGCCCATATCACGGGTGGCGGTATTACAGAGAACCTCCCGCGGATGCTGCCCGAGGGCTGCGCCGCACGAATCGATCGACGCCAGTGGCAGGTGCCGCCCGTGTTCTCGTTCATTGCGCAACGGGGTGGCATTGTGGACGCGGAGATGCTTCGTGCGTTCAACATGGGCATCGGATTGATCGTGGCGTGTGCTCCCGAGTCGTGCGACCAGGTCGTCGCCAGGTTACGCGAATCTGGCGAGGCTGCCGCGGTTCGAGTCGGCACAGTCGTCGAGGGCGGCCGGGTCGTGCACTACGAATCATGACTTCGCGTCTCGGTATCCTGATTTCCGGGCGCGGCTCGAATCTGCAGTCGCTCGTCGACGCAATCGAGCGCGGCGATCTGGACGCAACGATTGCGGTGGTCATCTCGAACCGCCCCGACGCTGGTGGACTGACGCGAGCGAAGGACGCGGGTCTCGAGACGTTGTGCCTTCGACAGCAGGACTTCGAGAACCGTGTCGCCTACGACCGGGCGCTTGCCGACGCGCTCGAGGCCCGTCGGGTCGATCTGGTCTGCCTGGCTGGCTTCATGCGCCTCGTAGGTCCGCCGATGCTGGACGGCTTTCCCAACCGCATTCTCAATATTCATCCCTCGCTCTTGCCCGCGTTTCCAGGTCTTGACGCGCAGAAACAGGCGTTCGACTACGGTGTGACCGTGGCTGGAGCGACCGTTCACCTCGTCACCGATGAACTCGACGGCGGACCAATCGTGATGCAGGCGGCTGTGCCTGTGCTCCCCGATGACGACATCGAGAGCCTGTCAGCGCGCATCCTGGTGGAGGAGCACCGCATCTACGCGCTTGCCGTGAGTCGTGTGCTTGCGGGTGGTTGGCGCATCGAGGGCCGGCGGTTCGTCACGCAGCCCGGCGAAATGATGTTGCCTGGTCTCTAGGTGCTGCGTTTCAGCGGCTCTGCGTCGGATCGCAGGGTGAGGACCGCGACTTCGGGCGGGCAATTGATGCGCACTGGGACATAGACCGTTCCGACGCCGCGGCTGACGAACAACGTTGTGCGAGCCTGCCGCGCGACGCCTGCCACCACGGGAAATTTCTGCGCGGCTATTGCGCCGAGTCCGGGCAGCACCACTTGGCCTCCGTGCGTGTGACCCGACAGCACGAGCGGCACACCGAGCGCCGCCGCATCACTGACTCGCCGTGGGTCATGGGCCAGCAACAACGTCGTACCACTGGCGCCGCGCATGACGGAAGCGATGTCGGCGCGTCGGCGCGTCCAGAAGCGGATGCCCGCAAGTTCGAGACTCTCCTGTCGAATCTTCACTCGCGTCCTGGCATCGCGCAGCACCTCGATGCCTCGAGCGGTGAGCGCCGCAGGCATATCGTGGTCGTCGTCGTGATTACCGAGGACCGCGAAGACACCGCCAGGCGCCTCGAGGCCGGCGAGCGACTCCGCCGCGCGGCCGATGTAGTCGCGGTCGCCCCAGGTGACGTAGTCACCACCGAGGACGATGATGTCGGGGCGAGACCGCATCACCAATTCGACGGCAGCCACGACATCGTCGTGTGACACCCAGCGACTGCGATGAATGTCGGTGAGCAGGCCGATGCGAACGCCGGACAGGGCGGGTGCCAGGCCGCTGACCACGACCTCGCGTTCGGTCAGTGACAGCGCGTGGCGCGCGTAGAGATATCCGTGAGCAACGCCGCCGCTCACGAGTCCGACTCCTGAACCGACGATCGCCTGCAGCAGCGTCCGGCGGGTTACGCGCATCCGTTGATATAGTAAATCGTATTCCGATGACCAATCTGTTCGACGAGCTGACGTGGCGAGATCTCGTCTACGACGCGACCGAAGGACTCAGCGAATTGTTCGCGACGCAGTCCCTCACTGTGTACGCGGGCTTCGATCCGACCGCTTCGAGTCTGCACGTCGGCCACATGTTGCCCTTGATGGGACTGGCGCGCATGCAGCGCGCCGGGCACACCCCGATTGCGGTCGTGGGTGGTGGAACCGGCATGATCGGCGATCCGAGCGGCAAGTCCCAGGAGCGCAATCTGCAATCGGCGGAGCAGATCGAAGAGCATGTGGCGAGCATCCGCCCACAGCTTCAGCACTTTCTCGACTTCGAACGCACTGGTAACGCCGCGCGCATCGTCAACAACGTGGATTGGCTGGGCACGGTTGGTTTGCTCACGTTCCTGCGCGACGCAGGCAAGCACTTCACCGTCAACTACATGCTGCAAAAGGAGTCGGTGCATCGGCGTCTCGAGAGTGAAGACGGAATCTCGTTCACCGAGTTCAGCTACCTGTTGCTGCAGTCCTACGATTTTCTGCAGCTCTTCGATCGCTATGGATGCACGGTGCAGATTGGCGGCAGCGATCAGTGGGGCAACATCACCGCGGGCATCGATCTCATTCGAAAGCTGCGAGCCAAGAAGGCGCACGGTCTGGTGATGCCGCTGGTCATGACGGCCTCGGGCGTCAAGTTCGGGAAAACGGAAGCGGGCACGGTGTGGCTCGATCCAGCCCGCACCTCACCGTTTGCTTTCTACCAGTTCTGGCTCAACACGGACGATCGCGATGTCGTGCG
>JBEBGB010000506.1:0-4075 GCA_040081675.1 Vicinamibacterales bacterium | reverse complement strand
TCGTGCTGAAACTGCGCGCGCGCCTCGATGCCAACGGGGCCCTTCAAAGGCGAAATGAACGTCTGTGGTCCATCGTCCAGAACACCCGGCCTGAAGACGAACATGAAGCCGCCGCTGCGCGAGTCCTTCCAGTCCACCCGGCGGATGCTCGTCACCTTGGCTTCGACCTTCCGCCCGAGAATGTCGAATCGCACCGTGTCGCCAATGTTGATCCGAAAACGCTCGTGAATGCCCTGCTCGACCGACACCTCTGGGATATTCGATGGACTCGTCCAGAAGCGACCTTCGGCGATCTCCTCGTTCTGCTCGAGTGCGCTCCGATAGGTGATCGTGTACTCGCGCGAGAGCGAGCCGCGGGCGCGGACATCCTCGAAGCTTTCGAGCTGAGTTTCGCGCCCTGCCACGCCCGTCACGCGGGCGCGAAGCACGGGAATGAGCCTGAACTTGCCAACGCCGCGTGCGGGATCTGCAAGGAACGCACGAACGGCGTCGCCCTGCGTGCGCTGTACGTCCATCAGGAACATGTCCGGCGAGTCGGCAGACATCTCTGTCGAGAACTCCGCCAGCAGGCTGGCCTGCAGCGCCCGAACGCCGACGATGAAGAAGGCGCCAAGACCGACCGCGAGCAGAATCACGCGAGTCTGGTTGCCCGGTCGCGACAGATGCAGCACCGCATGTCGGAGCGGGAACGACGGCGTGTTCGCAAGAGGAGCCACGGCACGAACCAGGAGCCGGCCCGTGAGCATGAGCACCAGCGCCAGGACACTGAAGCCCGCACAGACGATGAGGCCCACTTTGAGCGATGCCGCCTGCCACGCGGTGACCGAGACGAGTCCGGCGGACACGAGCACGAAGGCGCCGATTCGCGTCCAGTCGGTGCCTTCTGGTGCGGCCGATTCGTCGCGCAGCAAGAGCGACGGCTTCACGCCGCGCACCCGCAGCAACGGCACGACGGAGAACAACAGTGAGACCAGCACGCCAATGCCGATGCCTTGCAGTGCCGCGCTCCAGGTGATGCCGTAATGCACTTCGGACAAGAGCGACGCCGCGGAGGTGGTGTCGATGACATACGGAATTGCCGCAATCGCGAGACCGGCGATCGCCACGCCCAGCACGCTTCCAGCTAGGCCGAGGACCATGACCTGCAGCATGTAGATCGCCATGATCTGGGCGCTGGTGGCGCCCGTGCACTTCAGCACTGCAATGCTGTGCATCTTCTGCAGCACGAAGACGCGCGTCACGCTGGACACCGCAATGCCACCCAGAATGACGATGATGAGACCCACCATGCTGAGGTAATTTTCAGCACGGTCGAAGTCGCGCCCGATCTCGTCGTCTGACGCCCGGAACGATCGGGTGTTGATGAAGTCTTCCTTGAAATCGGAGCGCAATGCCCTGACAAGAGGTTCAGTGCGGTCGTCTGGCAGCCGCACCTGCAGCACGTGGCGAGCGCGGCTTCCGAACGTCAGCAGCCCCGTTGCTGGCAGATCGGCCAAATCGATCAGGACGCGCGGACCGAGGCTGAAGTCGCCAATACGCCGTCCTGGTTCGTCGGTGATCACGCCGCGGATGGTGAATGCCACCTTTCCGATGGTGATCGAATCGCCGACGGCAACACTGAGCGCGGTCAGTAGCTCGGGCCGCACGAGCACGCCCCGGTCCTTCAACATCGTGTGCGAGTAAACCTGCCCATCCCGCAGCGTCAACGTGCCGTAGAGCGGAAAGCCTGCCTCCACTGCACGTAGTTCGGCCATGCGAGCGACCGTTCGGCTCTCGTCAGTGGGCCTGACCATCGTTGGCGTCTCGAGGGTTTCGGTGCGGCTGGTCGCGCCGAATTCCGACAGCCTCCGCTCGATCGTTGCGCGTGCCTCGGGCGTCCAATCTCGATTCGTGGAAATGAGCACGTCGGCGGCGATGAGCGTCCGGGCTTCCGTACCGAAGACGGTGCGGACACTCTGGATAACCGACCGCAGCGCGACAATCGCCGCAACGCCGACGGCAATGCAGATGAAGAAGAACAGCAGTCGCTGCCAGGAGGAGCGTGTTTCACGCACCGCCATCTTGAGGACGAACGTCATACCACCCTGCCGTCGCGCAGCGAGATGCAGGTGTCGGCCATCGCAGCCAGTTCCTGGTCGTGCGTGACCAGAATCAGCGTCGTGTCGCGCGATTCGTGAATGCGGCGAAGCATCTCCATGATCACCCTGCCGTTCGTCGAGTCGAGGTTGCCGGTGGGCTCGTCTGCCAGCAGAATCGGCGGGTCGTTCGCCAACGCCCTTGCCAGCGCCACGCGCTGTTGTTCGCCGCCCGACAGCTGCGACGGGTAGTGGTGCGCTCGTCCCGTCAAGCCAACTTCCTCGAGCAACGCTCGCGCGCGCACACCCGGACTCGGCGTCCCGCGAATCTCCATGGGCACGGCGACGTTCTCGTAGGCGGTCAGCGACGGAATCAAGTGAAAGAACTGGAACACGAAGCCGATCTTCTCGCCTCGAAGCCTGGCGAGGGCATCCTCGCCGAGGCTCGTGATGTCGACGCCGTCGATGACCACCGAGCCCGAGGTCGGTGCGTCGAGACCCGCCAGCAGACCGAGCAGCGTTGACTTGCCGCTGCCCGACGGACCAACGATGGCCACGAATTGGCCGCGGTCAATGGTGGTCGTGAGCGGGTGCAGGATGGTGAGCGGTTCGGTGCCGCTGGTGACTGTCTTCGAGACTGCGCGCAGTTCGATCATGTGGCCTTCAGCATCGGGCGCAGCACCGTCCACACGTTGTCGGCCACCGTGCGTGCGCCTTCGGCCGTGGGATGGATGCCGTCGCGCTGATTCAACCTCTCGATGCCTGCCACGCCCTGCAGCAGAAATGGAATCAGAGGCACCTTGTACTGCGCAGCCAGCTCTGTGTACACGCGACGGAAGGCGTCGGTATACGACTGCCCGAAGTTCGGCGGAGCTTCCATTCCAGCAAGCACGACCCGAATCTTCTTCGCCTGCGCTCGCTCGATGATCGTGGCCAGGTTCTTCCGCAGCTCTTCGACGGGCAGACCGCGAAGCGCGTCATTACCGCCAAGCGCGACGACCATCACGCGGACATCGCCGTCGAGCGCATAGTCGAGTCGACCCAGGCCTCCGGCTGACGTGTCGCCGGACACTCCAGCGTTGACGATCTGCATGCCAAGGCTCGCCTGATCGATCTTCTGTTGGAGCAATGAGGGATACGCCTCATCCGGGGACAAACCCAGGCCGGCGGTGAGGCTGTCGCCAAGGAAGACAACCCTCGGGCGGGCATCGACCTTGGCATTCGGGGCCGAGGATGATTCGCGGCCCGAGAAGGCCGGCGGAGCCGTCGCGCCAGGGTTTGAAGAGACGGACGTGACGCTGTCGTCCCGGTTCGCCCGCTCGGGACCGAAGCCGCAGGAGGATGTGCTGCAGCCGGCGATTGAAATGGCGACGGCCGCCAGTGCTGGAAGCAGGAGGGATCGACTCGACATCATCGGCTAAGGAAGAGACGCGAGTTCGGCCTCGAGGGTTGCAATCGCGCCCTCGAGCATCGACCGATGCGCGGATGCACGAGCAGTCTGGAGATCGCTCCGCATGCGCACCAGCGACATCTGCACGAGACCGCGTCGACTCGCGGCCGAGCCCGCGGGCGACGGCCCGCCTCGCGCGACGCGTAACCGCTCGCGCTCAGCTTGTTGGTACTCGACGTCCTTACTCTCGAAGCCACGGGCCATGCAGTATTCTACCGTCATGCCTCACGCCTTCGGATCGGGGTTCCATCTCTCGGCAGGTCCACTCGCGGATGCCATGGCCGCGCACGCGAGCGCGGCGTCGCGCGCAGCACGAGGATTGTGGGCAAAAGACCCTGCAACGTGGAGCCAGGACGGCGGGGTGCAGAAGACCATCACCAACCGACTTGGTTGGTTGTCATCGCCGCAACTGATGGCGGAATCGGTGGACCGGGTGCGGAGGTTCGCGGACGGTGTCCGCGCAGACGGCTTCACCGATGTGGTGTTGCTTGGTATGGGCGGCTCGAGCCTGGCTCCCGAGGTGATGCGCGCGGTGCTCGGCGTTCGTCCT
>JBEBGB010000505.1:0-4079 GCA_040081675.1 Vicinamibacterales bacterium | reverse complement strand
CGCCAGCACGATGAGAATGATGGGATAAACCAGCGCAGAAATCGTCTTGCGCCTCACCGTGGCGATGATCTTCGTGTACTCCACGAATCGACGCAGCACCGCGTCGAGGTTGCCGCTGCGCTCGCCGGCCATCAACGATGCGGTGTAGACGCTCGGAAAGAGCGAACCATGCACGGCGAAGGCCTCAGACAGTGCAGCACCACCGCGCACCCGATCGTGCACATCGTCGAGCACCGAGCGAAATGTGGGCGACGTAACGCGGCGCTTGAGCAATTCCAGCGACTGGACCAGCGGCATGCCCGCCCGTAGCAGCGTCGCTAATTCCTGGTTGAAGACGAGAAACTCTCGTGTGGCGACGCCGCGTCGCTGTGGCAAGTGGAACGGCAGACCGGCGATGGCACCCTTTGGCTTGAGCGAGAGAACGAAGAGTCCCTTCTCCTCGAGCTCGTGTCGCAGGCGGGCCTCAGAGTCGGCGACGTAGACGGCCTCGACAATCTCGCCCGTGCTCGACGCCAACCGGCATTGATACTGCACCGGTCAGAGACTCTCGTCGATTCCGCAACAGATTGCAGGCGTAGGCATTAGCAGATAAAGCATACCAGCTAAGCTCAACCTGTACAACGTTCTACCGGCCGGCAAGCGCACGCACGCGCGCGACATAGTCCACGGTTTCTGGAAACGGAGGGATGCCCTCGAATCGGTCGACCGCACCGGCTCCGGCGTTGTACGCCGCCAGCGCCAGCGCGAGCGGGTACCTCTCGAGCAGCGATCGCAGGTGCGTGACGCCCGCGCGAATGTTTGACGCAGGATCGTACAGGTTCCGGATCCCGTACTGACGACCCGTCGCAGGCATGACCTGCATCAACCCAATGGCGCCCTTGCTGGACCGGGCGCGCGGCTGATACGCGGACTCCACCTGTATGACGGCCCTGACGAGCGACACGTCAACGCCTTGTTCGGCAGCCACACGTCGAATCAGAGGCTCGAACACTGGGCTGACCACGGGGCGGACGGGAACCGCCGTCGGGCCGACGGAGGCGGGAACGTCTGGCACCGCGACGATCTCCGCGGGTTCGGGATAAGGCACTTCGTCCGGACCGACCTCCGCGACCAGCGCCGCGTCGACGACCATCTCACCACCCGAACGCAGGGACAACACCAGCCGATCGCCCTCGGCGCGGTGCGACCTGACTGACATGGTGCGGCCGTTCGAGAAAAACACGATCTCGGCGTGGGCCGTCTGTGCGACTGCGAGCAGGCACACAACAACCGACATCGCCGTGGCGGCAATGCGTCCGTACGTGCGGCGCATGTCGCGAACCTTCATCGACGTGTTAGACCGCCTTTAGCGCGCATCGACATATGCATGGAAGACGCGGATACCGAGTTCGCGCGGGTCCTTGCTCGTACCACCCGTGACTACGGCCGGCACAAACGTCTTGTCGACGGCGATCTGCAGTTCAGACAGTTCGTTCTCGCCCATCAACGCGCCCGGAAGGGCAATCTTGTGCAGCGCAAGCACGTCGGGCTCCATGTCGAAGGCTTCAACGGTCTGCCCTCCCAAGGTCACCGACACATGCTGCGCACCGTGCAGTTCTTTCCCAGGGCTGTCCACCTCGAAGTAGAAGATCGCGTCCTTCTTCGGGTTCTTGAATGCGAGCGTGGCCTGCCCCTTCGTCCACTGCCACTCGAGGCTCTGGTCCTTTGCACCGGTCTCGGCCGGATGCCACCCGTCCTTGAAGACAGTGAACAAATTATCGGTCTGGGGTAACAACTGCATATGCGCGACCACGTATGACTGTTGTCCGACGTCTTCGCCGGTCAACGTCAAACGCCTCTGATCCTTGACCGAATGCAGTCCCAGGCGCACCGTGGCATCGCCGACATAGGGAAATACCGGAACGAAGATCGTCCGCGAGTACTCAATTGTCTGGCCAGGTTTCCACTGTGACGTCGGGATGGGCGGATTGTGGTCGTCATCCCACATGCGTTCGTCGTCGGTATCCACCACGTGCATGAACACGCGATAGTCTTCGGGAAACTTGGCATCTGGCGCGACCACGAACTTGTACGTGAGTTCGAGCGGACTGCCGGCTGGCGCACGGTTGTGGCTCAGCGTGAGGCTGGGCGTGGCAAAGGCCGGTCCAGCGGTCGGCTCGCCGCCTCCACAGCCCGCGGTCACGCTAAGCAGCAAGGCCAACAGGAACAGGCGGT
Organism: Vicinamibacterales bacterium; assembly: GCA_040081675.1. Classification (GTDB taxonomy): domain Bacteria; phylum Acidobacteriota; class Vicinamibacteria; order Vicinamibacterales; family CAVVIG01; genus CAVVIG01. The sequence continues at coordinate 1,865 of JBEBGB010000505.1, read as the reverse complement.
GTCGTGATCGGATCATGATGCTCCACAAGTAACGGCAAACAGACGGGATACGAGGCATGCTAGCGGATCGGCCGGGGGCGGCGCAATCAGACAGGAGCGTGTGCTAGAGTTCGGCGAGGAATCTACTGTGGCACACGATGCGCTCGGAATGATTGAAACCAAGGGACTGATCGGTGCCGTCGAGGCTGCGGACGCCATGGTCAAGACCGCAAACGTCGCGCTCGTGGCCAAAGAGTACATTGGCGCGGGATACGTCACCGTCATGGTGCGGGGCGACGTCGGCGCGGTGAAAGCCGCAACGGACGCAGGCGCGGCGGCAGCACGAAGAGTCGGCGAACTCGTGTCGGTTCACGTCATTCCGCGGCCCCACGCCGAAGTCGAACGGATTCTGCCCAAGGGCGTGTAGCGCTGCATGTCCGGCCCCGCTTCTCCACAGACCGACCGCGACCTCGCCTCGATCGGTGAAGCCCGCGCACTGGCCCGTCGCGCTCGCCAAGCCGCCAACGCGCTCGCCGAACTCTCTCAAGAACAGATCGACACCATCGTCTCTGGGGTAGCAGAAAGTGCTACTGCGCAGGCTGAAGCCCTTGCCCGCCTGGCCGTCGACGAAACCGGCTTCGGCGTGTACGAAGACAAGATTCAGAAGAACCTCTTCGCGTCGCAGAAGGTCTACAACTTCATCAAACCGATGAAGACGGTCGGCGTCATTGCACGCCACGAAGACCGGCGCGTCGTCGAAATCGCAGAACCATTTGGCGTGGTGGCGGCCATCGTGCCGTCGACCAATCCGACCTCGACCACGATCTACAAGGTGCTCATCGCGCTGAAGGCGCGGTGCTCGATCGTGATCAGTCCCCACCCCTCAGCGGTCAAGTGCATCACGCGAACCGCCGAGTTGCTGGCTGAGGCCGCAACGCGCGCAGGCGCCCCGGACGGCGCGGTGAACTGGCTGACGACGGTGTCGCTCGAAGGTACGCAGGAATTGATGCGGCAGCGCGAGGTCGCGGTCATTCTGGCCACCGGCGGCATGGGCCTGGTTCGAGCGGCGTACAGTGCCGGCAAGCCTGCCTACGGCGTCGGACCTGGCAATGCTCCGGCGTACATCGAGCGAACTGCCGACGTGCGCAAAGCGGCGCGAGACATCGTCACCGGCAAGACCTTCGACAACGGCGTCCTCTGCTCGAGCGAGAACTCGGTCGTCGTGGACGCGCCCATTGCCGAGCAGGCCAAGCGCGAGCTTCAAGCCCAGGGCGCGCATTTCCTGTCGAAGACCGATATCGACAAGGTTGCCCGGGTACTGGTGACGCCACAACGGTTGCCCAACCCGTCCTTGGTTGGCAAATCGGCCAAGTTCATTGCCGACGCATGCGGCGTGTCAGTACCAGACGACACCCGTGTGCTCATCGCCGAGCTGGACGGTGTCGGCCGCGACTATCCCCTCTCGATCGAGAAGCTCTGTCCCGTCCTGTCCTTCTATGTGGTTCGCGACTGGCAGGAAGGCTGCGAGCGGTGCAAGCAGATCCTGCGGTACGGCGGCATGGGCCACACCATGTCCATCCATTCGCAAAATGAGAAGGTCATTCTCGAGTTCGGTCTGAAGAAGCCGGCGTTCCGCATCGTGGTCAACTCGCCGACCACGTTCGGCTCGATCGGTCTGTCGACGGGGCTCGACCCGGCCATGACCTTGGGGTGCGGCGGGTTCGGCGGCAACATCACGTCGGACAACATCTCGCCGAAGCACCTGCTGAACATCAAGCGCCTCGCGTACGAGATCACATCCGTGCCGAACCGGTTCGAGCGTTCGGCTGGCCACGCTGCGTTGCCTGCAGCACCTGCTGCGAAGCGTGCAGATATGGGCATTTCTG
>JBEBGB010000504.1:0-4083 GCA_040081675.1 Vicinamibacterales bacterium | reverse complement strand
GGCAGCCGTGACAACGTCACTGCGCTGCTCTTCCGCTTTGATGGAGCAGCGGCATGAAGCCCCCTCGGGCCCGCATGGAGCCAGTCGTCGCGACCATGATCGGCCGCTACCTCCTGCTGCACCGCATTGCGGCAGGCGCCGCGGGCTTCGTGTACGCCGCGGATGATCCGACGCTTGGTCGTCGCGTGGCATTGAAGGTGATCGCCACTGACCTCGAGGACGAGCCGGAGGCACGAGAGCGCTTCTATCGCGAGGCACGCGTCACGGCGCAGCTGCGTCACCCGAACATCGTGCAGGTGCTGGAGGTGGGCCAGGACCAGGGGCGGCCGTTCATTGCCATGGAACTGCTCGAAGGCTCGCCCCTCGACGAACACCTGCGTGAACGACCTGACCTGTCGCTCGAGGCACGCCTCGATCTGATCATTCAGCTGTGCACGGGGCTCGAGGTGGCACACGCCGAGGGCATCGTGCATCGGGACGTGAAGCCGACCAACATCATCGTGCAAGGTGACGGGCGGTTGAAGATTCTCGATTTCGGACTGGCCCGCCTGCACACCTCCACGTTAACCGCCAATGGCGCCGTGGTGGGTTCGTCGGGCTACATGTCGCCCGAGCAAGCCGAGGGGCTTCGCGTGGACGAGCGCTCGGACATCTTCTCGGCTGCAGCGGTCGGCTACTTGATCCTCAGCGGCCGTTCGCCCTTCGGCGCGCGCAACCTTCCGCTTGCGCTGCACGCCATTCTCAACGAGTCGCCCGTGGCCCTCACGCCCGCCGAGGCGCCGGAGCCGCTGGCTCGCGTGCTGTTCAAAGCTCTCGAGAAGTCGCCACACGTCCGCTATCAAACCTGCGGAACGTTCCTGGCCGATCTCCGACGGGCGCTCACCCGGGTGATTCGCGCGTGATACGAAAATTCGTCGTTGGCAACGGACGTTCGGAGCGCGACATTCCCGTGGTCGGCAACCTGGTGGTCGGCCGCGACCCGGCGTGCGATATCAGCGAACCCGACCCGCTGCTCTCTCGACGCCATGCGGAGATTCTGTCCGGCGCCCACGGTGTCAGCGTTCGCGATCTCGATAGCCGCAACGGCGTGCTCGTCAACGGCGAGAAGACCCGCGAGCAGGTGCTCTTCGCCGGCGACGTCGTGCAGATGGGTCATCTGCTCATGCGGTATGTCGAGGAGATACCGACGGAAGCAACCAAGAGCACTCGTCGGGATCGCCGAAAGAGCGGACCGCAGCCCGCTGCGTTCGATCGATTCAAGACCGAAGAATCGAAGGGCCCCGGCCGGTGGACACCGGAGCCCACGCCCCTGCCGGGCCGTCGGACCACCTCCACCGAGTCGTCGACGCCGCGGGTGAAGAGCATCACGCCGGTGCCACGCGGCCGTGCCGCGTACGAAGAAGCGACGGGCTCGGCTCGCGCACGGGAATCACCCGACGAGGCCGATCGGCAGTACCAGAAGGTGGTCGAAATCCCGGGTCAGTTGGGCACCGTCGACCCAGATGTCACGCTACTGGCTGCGCCCACAGGTCTCGAGCCTGCGGGCGTCGATATCTGGCCCGATTCAGGAGTCACCGACTACAGCAACGCGCCGGGTCGTAGCCCGACCCTGACACCGGGCGATGCCACGTTTGCGGCAGCACTGGCCCATCTGTCCGGCATGGTCCATCACGTCGCAGATCCGCTTCAACCGGGCGGAGGGGCGCGCCTCGCAGCGGACGCGGAGCTGCGAATCGTCGAGGTCACCGAAGCATGCGCGGCGGTGTTGGGCGCGCCAAGTGAATCGCTCGTTGGCGATTCGCTGGCCGACGTATTCGTGCGCGGCGTGCGACGCGCCTATGCGGAGCAAGGCTCGACGTTGTCGTTCGACGTCACCCGCAGCGTCGGTGGTTCGATCGTGGTGACGGTCGCGTTGAACAAGCGCGATGGAACCGAGTGATGGCCCCGAGCAGCCCGATTGAACGGATCGGTCGATACCAGGTCCTCGAGCGCGTGGGCAAAGGGGGCATGGGTGTCCTCTATCGCGGCTTCGATCCGGTGCTGGACCGCGAAGTCGCGATCAAATTGATGCTCGCCGACTTCACCGAGGACGCCGAGCAGATGCGTCCGCGCTTCTATCGTGAAGCGCGTGCAGCCGCCAAACTGAATCATCGCAACATCGTCACGATCTTCGAGTTTGCGGAGGAGTCCAACGTCCCCTACATCGTGATGGAGTTCCTCCGGGGGACGTCGCTCGGCGCACGCATGTCGGGTTCGCCTCGACTGTCGCTCGACGACAAGCTGAGCATCGTCGGTCAGCTGTGCGATGGCCTGAGCTACGCCCATGAACAGGGTGTTGTGCACCGCGACGTCAAGCCCGACAACGTGTTCGTGCTCGAAGACGGCACGGTCAAGCTGCTGGACTTCGGCATCGCCAAACTGACGGCGTCCAACCTGACGCTCCAGGGGGACGTGCTGGGCAGCGCGTCCTACATGTCGCCCGAGCAAGTCAGTCAGAGCGAGTCCGTTGATGGTCGCGCTGACGTGTTCTCGGCAGGCGTCGTGCTCTACGAGCTGTTGACTGGTCATAAGCCTTTCCAGGCCGAGACGCCAACGGCCGTCATTCTCAAGATCCTCCGCGATCCCCCAACGCCGATCGGGACGTACGTGAGCGGTCTCCCGCCAGCCCTGTGCAGCCTGGTCAACACGGCCCTTTCCAAGGATCCCGCCGACCGGTTTGCCACGGCAGACAGGATGAGCAAGGAGCTGCAAGGGATCAGACGTGCGCTCGCCACACAGACCACTGCACCCAATCTCGACGAAACGGGCTTCGCGGACACGAGGCTGCTGCAAGGCGTGAGTGAAGAGGTGATGCGCCTGCGTGAGGCATCGAACGATGTCGCCAGCACCGCGAAGGAAGTGGGTGCGGCTGCGGGTGCGGCACTCGGCGCGGTCACGCCTCGTCCAATGCACGCACGCAAGCAGACCCCCCCGTGGCTTGTGCCCGCGGCAATTGCCGGCGTGCTGCTCCTCAGCGCCACCGCCTATCTCACGTTGTCGGCACGTCAAGTCTCCCAGCCCCCGTCGGCTAACGCTGTCACAGTGAACGCGGACAAGACCGCCGCGTCCACCTCGGCCCCCCGGCCGACTGACGCAGGAACGGCGCCACCGCCAGCGGCGCCAGCGGCGACGCCCGAAAAGCCAGCCGCGACGCCGACACGCCCGGCGACGCCTGCGCCCCCCCTGGTGTCGGTCTCTTTAACTGGCGAGTACCCATTCGAGGTCTATGACGGTCGCAAGATGATCTTTTCGGCCAATACCACTCACAAGCTGAAATGGCCAGCCGGGAAGTCGCTCGTAATGGTTAACGATGACGTGTTCCTGCGGCAAACCGTGCGAGTCGATGGCACTGCCACCGACGCGTTCACGTGGTCGGCTCCTGTTGTTGGCCGGCTGGCTGTGCGTAGCTCGCAGGAATTGTGCGATGTGATGATCGGCGATCGCAAGATTGGCAATCCACCGGTGACCAATCGCGAAATCGTTCCGGGACAGTACAAGATCGATATCCGGTGCGCTGGCGACATCGTCAAGACTGGCTACGCGACAGTGAGGGCGGGCTTGTCAGAGGTGGCGACAATCAGATGATTCGCCTCACACGGCACATGGTGTGGGCGCTGGTGGCGGCGCTCGGCGTCTCGGTTAGCGCACAGCAGAACAACGAGGAATTCGCCCGTCTCCAGTACGAGAGCGGCATGAACTTCCTGCAGAACCACCGCTACGTCGAAGCGATGAAAGACCTGCAGACGGTCGTCGACTCGTTCTCCGCCAGCAGCGTGGCCGACGATGCCCTCATGGAGATTGCGCGATACCAACTCGAGAATGCGCACGACCTTGATGCGGCGCAAACGGCGATCGACAAGCTCCTGAAAGACTATCCAGGCACCGATTCCGCGCCAATGGCGCACGTGCTCTCGGGTCGCATCTCGTTTGGCAAGGCACGCACGACCGCCGCCCTCGATGCAGCGCTGGCCAGCTACGAGCGCGTGCCGCGGCTCTTCCCCGGCAACGACGCCGTGGCCGCCGCCGGGTATTTCGCCGGCGAAG
>JBEBGB010000503.1:0-4088 GCA_040081675.1 Vicinamibacterales bacterium | reverse complement strand
ATGTCCAAGCTCTCGATTCGCGACCTTCAGCTGCACGGCAAGCGCGTGTTCATCCGCGTGGACTTCAACGTCCCGCTCAAGAACGGCGTCATCACCGACGACACACGCATCCGTTCGACGCTACCGACGATTCAGTACGCGCTCGATCAGGGTGCGCTGCCGATCATCGCCAGCCACTTCGGACGCCCGAAGGGCACGGTCAACAAAGACTTCACGCTCGCGCCTATTGCCGTTCGGCTGAAGGAACTGCTCGGCCGTGAGGTGGTGTTTGCGACGGACTGCGTTGGTCCTGATGTCTCACGCGCGGTTGACGAAGCGCGACGCACGAACGGCGTCGTGCTGCTCGAGAATCTCCGGTTCTATGCACAAGAAGAGAAGAACGATCCTGCGTTCGCGAAGCAGCTCGCCGAACTCGCCGACGAGTATGTAGACGATGCCTTCGGAGCGGCGCATCGAGCGCACGCATCAGTGGAGGGCATGACTCACGACTTCACGCGTCCGGCGGCCGGCCTGCTCATGGAGCAGGAGCTGAAGTACCTGGGCCATGCTCTCGAGTCGCCCGAGCGGCCCTTCGTCGCCATCCTCGGTGGGGCGAAGGTGTCGGACAAGCTCGATGTCATCGAGAACATGCTCGGCAAGGTGGACCGTCTCGTCATCGGCGGCGCGATGGCGTACACGTTCCTCAAGTCGAGGGGCCTGCCGATCGGCAAGTCGCTCGTCGAGGACGACAAACTCGACGCAGCCAGGGCAATCACGGCGCATGCCGCAACTCGCGGCGTGGAGCTGGCGCTGCCAGTGGACCATGTCGTGACAGACCGCATCGCCGCGGACGCTGCGTCCACCGTGCTCGCGATCGACGATCCGGCAATCGGCGACCGTATGGGCGTGGACATAGGACCGCTCACTATCGCGAAGTACGAGGCGCTCGTGCGCGACGCGAAGACGGTGGTGTGGAACGGACCAATGGGCGTATTCGAAATACCTGCGTTCGCTGAAGGGACCAACGCGCTCGCACGCGCAGTGGCCTCGGTGTCTGGCACCACCATTGTCGGCGGTGGCGATTCGATTTCGGCGCTCAAGAAGTCGGGCATGGCCGACCGCATCACGCACATTTCGACCGGTGGCGGCGCCTCGCTCGAATTCCTCGGCGGTCGTGTGCTGCCTGGTGTGGCGGCGCTCAAGGACAAATAGGCCTGGCGGGGCGGGCAAGGCACGGCCAGGCGGGCGGGACATTTCCCGGCCTGCCTCGCCTGCCCCGCCTGCCCTACCTGCCCTCCATTCGTGAGGCCCCCAATGCGCACTCCATTCATCGCTGGCAACTGGAAGATGTTCAAGACCGTTCAAGAAGCGGTCGCCTTCGCCAAAGAGTTCAAGGGCATCGTCGCGGGCGTGGCCGGAGTGGACATCGTGTTGGCGCCGCCGTTCACGGCGGTCCATGCGGTTGCCGAAGCGGTGCGCGCGTCGAACGTCGCCGTGGCAGCGCAGGACCTGTTCTGGGAACGCGAGGGTGCGTTCACCGGAGCGGTATCGGCGGGCATGGTGCGCGAGGCAGGCGCCGAATACGCCATCGTCGGGCACTCGGAACGGCGTCGTGTGTTTGGTGATACAGACGTCGCAGTCAATCGGAAGGCGCTAGCGGCAATCGCCGCAGACCTGACGCCCATCATCTGCGTCGGCGAGACGCTCGAAGAGCGGGAGGCCAGCGCGACGCTGAGCGTGCTCGATCGCCAGGTGAAGGCGGCGCTCGAGTCGATTACTCCCGAACACGTGGCCACGCTGGCGATTGCCTACGAGCCGGTCTGGGCGATCGGCACGGGCCGAAACGCGACAGCCGCCCAGGCGCAGGAAGCGCATGCGCATATTCGAGGACGGCTTCGGCAGTGGTTTGGGGCCACTACGGCTGAAGCCTGTCGCATCATCTACGGTGGCAGCGTCAAGCCGGACAACGTTGTGGAGCTGGTACGGGAGGCGGATGTCGACGGTGCGCTGGTTGGCGGCGCCAGCCTGGACGTGCGAGGTTTCGGCGAGATCGTGACGCGCGCGCGGCCGGCTGTCGTATAATCGGGGTTTCGGAAAAGCCCTGACATGCTCTACTACCTGCTCACAACAATTTACGTCCTGTCCTGCCTGGTGCTGTTGCTGGTGATCTTGCTGCAACAGGGCAAGGGTGGCGACATGGCGAGTGCCTTCGGCGGCGGCGGAAGCCAGGCAGCGTTCGGTGCCCGCGCTGGTGCGACGCTTCTGTCGAAGTTGACGGCGGCTTTCGCAGCCCTCTTCATGCTGGGGGCGCTTGGGCTCGCCATCATGGGTCAGCGCGGCGGCAGTGGGTCGTCGGTGCTGGGCAGCAGTGCTCCTCCGACCGCACCCGCGCCAGCTCCTGCTGCAGCACCAGTTGCTCCGGCGGCACCTGCAACGGCTCCGCCCGCGGCGCCCGCAGCACCACCGTCAACCACGCCGCCTCCGGCGGAACAGGGCAAGTAGTCGTCAGCTATCGTGTCCGGCTCTAGCCGGACGAGCAAGACGCTCGATCGTAAAGTCCGGCGCCTCGACCGGCCTGGTAAGACCTCGGAGAGTCCGGTCCCCAAACACCGGGCACCACTTGCGGAAGTGGCGGAATTGGCAGACGCACCAGCTTGAGGGGCTGGCGGTAGCAATATCGTGGGGGTTCGAGTCCCCCCTTCCGCACCAAAGCTTCATTTCATTCGGTTTGGCGCCTCAGGGCGTCCTCAGTCATGCCGCCAAGACCTTCGGTCTTGGCGAGCAAGTGCGAGTCCCCCCTTCCGCACCATCTTTAGAGTCAGTTGTTTACAGTTATTTCACGGCGACCAGAAATGGTCGCCGTGTTGTCAAGTTGTCAGGTCTGTTGTGGTGGAGGTGCGTTCGGCGCCTTCATCGAGAGCTGTCAGATACGGTCTCTTTCCAGATGGCAAGACTGACAGATTTATGTTTTGTAACAACGCTTTATCTGGATATGCTTGAAGTTGAACATCATCATCCGCTTGCATTTACACTACATCAATTGCTTGTAGTTACACTGCATTATATGCTTGTAATAGAACAACAGCAAAGGCTTGTAGACAGTAGGACCTCCGATGCCCGCACCCCACGAAAAGCTCGCTGAATCCCTCATCGCTCTGCAGGCTCTGCAGAAAAAGGGGCGGCGTGTGTTCCAGTCGAGCGAGCTGAGCCGGCTTGACCGGGAACGACTGCTCAAAAACGGCTTCGTTCAGGAGGTGATGAAAGGCTGGCTGATTTCCTCGAGCCCGGGTGCGAGGGACGGCGATAGCACGCCTTGGCATGCGTCCTTCTGGGAATTCTGCGCGCGCTACTGCGACCAGCGTTTTGGCGATGCGTGGCATCTTTCGCCGGAACAGTCGCTGCTCCTTCTCGCGGAGAACACGGTCATCCCGAAGCAGGTTGTGATCTACAGCCCGAAGGGCACGAACCACAACCTTGACCTGCTCTTCGGGACGTCGCTCTACGACCTGAAGTCCGACATCTCCGACACAACGGCGCTGACGGAAAGAAACGGTCTGCGGCTGTTTTCACCGCCGGCAACACTCGTGAGAATGCCGGAATCGTCCTTCGGCCGCCAGCCGATCGAAACGCAGGTCGTGCTCGCAGGATTGCGCGACGCGTCGGACCTGTTGCGCATCCTGCTGGCCGGCGGGAACTCGGCCAAGGCCGGCGTGCTCGCCGGAGCGCTTCGCCGCATCGGCCGGCCTGAATTTGCCGACGAGATCCTCGAGGTGATGAGCGGCACCGGTTATGACGTGCGCGAGCGCGACCCGTTTGCGGCCGCGCAGGCGTTCAGCGCCCTGCCGCCGGCAGTGACGCCCATCGTCGGCCGCATGCGGGCCATGTGGAAGTCCATGCGCGACGTGGTCTCGGAGAATTTTCCGGAGGCACCGGGGCTTCCGCAGGACAAAGGCGCTTATCTCGGTTTCGTGGACGATATCTACAAGAGCGACGCGTATCACTCGCTGTCGATCGAGGGCTACAGCGTCACGCCGGAGCTGATCGCAAGAGTGCAGCAGGGCAACTGGAACCCTGAACATCATGATGATGATCGAAAAAGCCGGGACGCG
>JBEBGB010000502.1:0-4091 GCA_040081675.1 Vicinamibacterales bacterium | reverse complement strand
TGGACCCGTGACCCGTTCGACCGGCTTATCGTCGCGCAGGCCGCCGTGCGGGACGCGAAACTCGTGACCAAAGACCGTGTGCTCAGGAAGCGCTACAGCGCTTGCGTGTGGTGAGCGCGCCGAGGCCGGGTTCTTCACGCCTGCTCGATGAGTTGCTGGACGACAGAGTCTTCCTGATGGTCTCCGGGTCGAGAGGTGCCACGTCCGGTGCCGCGGTCACGAGGATTGCTACTTGCCAGGAAGCAGCCGTTTCAGCTCTTCGTCGAAGTGTTGCACGAAGTTGATCTGCGGACGTTCAGGGGTCTGTTCGCCGCTGGCTGTGGCTTCCTTGAGCAAGAGGAAGCGGCTCCCATCGGCGGACACGTCGTAATGCCGTCCGGCATTGGCCGGAGAGGAAAAGGGCCGCTTAACCACTGGTTGCGGTGTGCCGAAGTCGACGTCGTTGCCCTTTCGCGTGACTGGCACGGCCATGATCGTGTCCGGGCTGACGTAGTAGAAGAACTCACGCCCATTCCGGTCCCACACCGGACGGGTTCCGCCGCTGGTCGACACCTGCCGAACGAACTGACGGACGTTGGGGAACGAGCGTAGATAGATTTCGGCTCGACCCGATTGAGAGTCCTCGTAGACCAGCCAATGCCCGTCTGGAGAGACCTCTCCATTCATTTCATCAGCCCCTGAATTGAGCAGCATTTCTGGAGGGCGGCTCCCGTCGAGGAACAGCAGTCCGAGATCGAACGGGTTCGCATTGACGGGCGTCGAGAACACTAGTTGCTTGCCGTCGGGAGTAAAGGAACTCGGGGCGCGTTCCACGTCCTTGCCGCTGACGCGTTCCGGCTGACCCGAGCCGTCGGCACTCTGCCAGAAGATAGCCGACACGCCCTCGCGTTCGGAGCTGAACGCCACGCGTTTTCCGTCGGCGCTCCACACGGGCACGCGATCCGACTCTGGGCTGTTTGTCAGCCGCGTCAGTGTTCGGCGCAGCATGTGCCAGACCCAGATGTCTCGCTGGGCGTCCCTTGAGTCGAGCGCGACCTGCGTATCGTCCGGCGAGAGCCTCGCGTACGTGTAAGCCCGCGGCGGAGTCCCGATAGGCTCTTCTCGTCCGCCGCGGTCGACCCAGGCCAGCGTCCGCGGACCGATTCCGAGGTTTCCGGTCACATGCACAAGGGAACCCTCGTCGGTAATCCCGAAATGCGCGGCTCGAGTCGTCGAGTCGATGAACACCTTCTCAGGAAGGGACACCGCTGCGCCGATGGTCGCTAGACGGGCGGCATCGAATCGCACCGCCCGCAACCCACCGTCTGCCGCGAACACGAGGTGGCCGGTCCGGGAGTAACGGGAGCCGCTGCCGTTGATTGCAAGGTCGACCGGTGTGCCGCCGTTCAGTGCGACTGCCATCAGGTGAGGGACCGCGGTGAAACCGTGGTTGGCCGTAAAAGTGACGCCACTCCCATTGGGTAGTCCGTCCGGCCAGAAGTGATCGATTTCTCCGCGGGCTGCGTCGGTCGCGGTGAGCCGTTTAGGGGTTCCGCCAGACGCGGGCACTCGCATCAACCCCTTGCTGCGAGCTGTCGCAAAGACGATTGTGTCGTCGTCCAGCCAAACGGCACCTCGTAACGACCCTTCGAGAGCGCAGATTACCTGCGGCGCCCCGCCGTTTAACGCCACTCGTTTCAGAGCGACTTCGGCAACATCCTGATATCCGAGCCACTGGCCGCTCGGAGAGAGGAACGGGTTACTCAAATTGGCAACGCCAGGAATTGGTTCCACGGTGGCCTGATCAAGCGACCGAACTACGAGACGGCTGCTCGCCGGTTTGCCGGAGTCCTGCTGGGTTCGGTACACGACGGTCCTTCCATCGCGCGATGTCGCGATGCCCGTCGTGTTGTTGGCGAAGTATCGAGAGTCCAGCGGCGTATCGATGACGAGGCGCTTGATCGTCGTCGGTGCGGTAGAACTGGGAGTCGTCCGGGTCGCGATGAGCATCGCTAGCAGAACGGCAGACGCGGCCCAAGGAATCCACACCATGCCCTGGCGTCCAAAGCGCTTCGGAGTCTGCGCCGTCGCCACATCTCCGGAGGCATTGGACGACGAAGGCAGTGCGTCGAGCGCGAACGCGAGGTCGCTCGCCGACTGAAATCGTTGTTCCGGCTGTTTCTCCAGACAGCGTCGTACGAGGCGTTCGATCGCGGGAGGCACTGACCGGTCGCTCGGGAACTCGCGTGGTTCGGCGTTGAGGATCGACGACTGCGTGTCCGGCGCCGTCTCTCCGCTGAATGGACGGGCGCCACTGAGCATCTCGTAGAGGACGATTCCGAGGCTGAACAGATCCGAGCGGTGGTCCAGCGTCTGCCCACGCACCTGTTCGGGCGACATGTACGCCACGGTGCCGAGGATCGTGCCTGGTCCGGTTTGGTGTGTCCGTGTGCTGGCGTCCGGCGTGGGAGAGGATTGACGCAACTTGGCGAGCCCGAAGTCGAGAATCTTCACGCGGCCGTCGCTCGTGACCATCACGTTCTCGGGCTTCAGGTCGCGATGGGTGATCCCCTTGGCGTGCGCGGCAGCGAGGCCTTGCGCAATGGCGCGCGCGTACTCTACAGCCTTGCGTGCCGGAAGTGGTCCTTTGGTGAGCAGTTCGCGCAGCGTCGATCCCTCCACCAACTCCTCAACGAGATAGAGGAGGCCGTCGTGTGTGCCGACGTCGTAGATGGCGAGGATGTTCGGGTGGTTCAGTGCGCTTGTGGCTCGGGCTTCCAGTTCGAAACGCGACCGACTTGCGGCGTCGACGTCGGTGCCCGAGAGGACCTTGATAGCGACTTCACGCGCCATGGTCGGCCGCGTGTCGCGGGCACGATAGACCGCTCCCATACCGCCCGTGCCGAGCAGCGAGACAATTTCGTAGTGACTGAGGCGAGTGCCAGAAGTGAGGGTCACGCCAGTGGCGGGATTATACGGGCGCTTCATTGCATCCACGCAACGTGGCCTTGTAGATCGACATACGGGAGCCGTCAGACACCGCGGACTACCTCAGGCCGACGCCGCGGTAATGGCGTCCCCGAGGTCGGCCACTTTACTCCTGCTCGATGAGCCGCACGATCTCGACGAAACGGATGACAGGGTCGAGTGTGCGCAAGGCCTCGATGACGCGGTCGAGATCGAGCGCCACGTACTCGTGGATGACGATGTTCCGGAATCCCGGAATCCGCTCGAGCGATTCAACAAGATCCGCGGGAAACCGTACATCGCCCGCCAGGTTGCGGATGGCCTCGGTGTAGTCCTCGAACCGCTCTCCGCGCCTGGCTGAAAGCTCCCCGGCAATGTCGATGACGAGTTGCGCGACCATCAACAACGAGAAGAGCACGTCGTTGTGAAGCGACAGGTCTCGTTGGAGTGCCGCTCGGTCTGGGGCGCGCGGCGCAATCGTCTGCAGGTGCTCGACATGCCGGTTCAACTCAACGAGCCGCTCGACGAGAAACGTCATCGTGCCAGTGCCCTCAGCTTGGTCGCGCGTGAGCGCCGAAGAAAGGGTTCGAGATCGGCCGCGCGCGATAGCGTGCTCCGCAACTGCGCCCGGTCGCGGTCGGCGTCGACGAGCAGCAGACGGCGCCCGGCCGTCATGATGTGCCGGGCGAACTGTGGAGGCGCGTCGTTGAGGATGACGAGGTCCACCCTGCGGCGGCCCACGCCTTCCAGGCGACCGATCAGGCGGAGCCGCGCGTCGAATCGCGCGCGCGAGGTCGGATACTGGTTCCAGTCGAGAAGCACGGCGACATCGATGTCGCTCTCCCGATGCGTACGTTGCTCGGCAACGCTCCCGAACAGATAGGCCGAAATCAGCCCGCCGGTCTCGCGCAGAGATGCAGCGAGTGCGGCTGCAATGTCGACCTCAGTCGTCATGGCGATAGTCTACGTCGGGACTGGAGAAAGGATGTCGTGACGGCGGCTCGGAGCAGCGGTCGTCCTGCGCCGCGTGCGCGTACAATCTCGACGTGACCATCGACCTGCGCTCTGATACGGTGACCAAACCAACAGAGGCGATGCGCGCCGCCATGGCGTCCGCACCCGTTGGCGACGATCAGTTCGGCGAA
>JBEBGB010000065.1:0-14888 GCA_040081675.1 Vicinamibacterales bacterium | reverse complement strand
AAGTTCGCGGAGGACGCGGTGGTCAGCGCTCCTCGCAATGCCGCAAATCGTATCCTGCTCGTTCGAGCGCTGCTCGCGGAAGGGTCGGTGACCCGCGCCGAAAACGAGATGAAGGCGTTGTACGTCGCGGCCCCGGACTCGGCCGACGTGCAGGCCGCCATGGGCAGCGTGATGATCGGAAAGCGCGATCTGCCCGCGGCCAGGCGCTACTTCGACCGTGCACTGCAGCTCGATCCCAAATCGATCGACGCACTTAACGGTCGCATTGCGCTGGATGTGGCGGCGAAGGATTCGACCTCGGCTCGGGCCAGAGTGGACACCGCGCTCGAACAATCGCCGAACGACGGCCGGTTGTTGGTGCTGGCAGGCCGAACGTACGCGGCGACCGGAGATATCGGCAAGTCCGAGCAGCTCCTTCGACGGGCCATCGACGCAGAGCCGAACAACCTGAGTGCGTACACCCTGCTCGGCAACCTCTATCTCTCCCAACAGAAGCTCGAAGCGGCACTCGCGGAGTTCGAGCGCGCGGCCGCACGCTCACCCGAATCGATTGCCGCATCGACCATGGTCGCGATCATCCTGCAGGCCATGAACAAGGAGGACGAGGCCAAGGCGCGCTATCAGGATGTGCTGCGGAGGGATCCGAACGCCGCGATCGCCGCCAACAACCTGGCGTGGATGATGGCGCAGAACGACGAGAGCATTGATCAGGCGCTGCAGCTCGCGCAAACAGCCAAGACGAAGCTGCCGCTGTTACCCGAAGTGAGCGACACGCTGGGCTGGATCTACTACAAGAAGAACATGATGCCGCAGGCCATCACCGCGCTGCGGGACAGCATCGACCGAAGCCCGAAGAACCCGCTGTTCCACTATCATCTCGGTATGGCGTACATGAAGAGCGGCGACCGGACCAAGGCGAAAACGACGCTCGAAGAGGCGCTGAGACTGGGCGCCAATTTCCCTGGTGCGGCCGACGCACGCCAGCAACTCAGCACGCTCTGATCGACGCGTCACACCGAGCCGAACCTCGCATGACATTCGCGTTACCGCGCAATGCGCACATCTGGTTGCCCGGGTATCTTCGCGCTCGAGTCGGGCGTGAGCGTCCGCCGCAGAACGGCCCGATCCACGTGCTGTTCTGCGTCGCCGACCATTACGAGCCCGACCACCAAAGCGCATCGATGGACCAGGAACTTTCACGCGTGGCTCGGTGGCGTACGGAATATCCGAGGCTCTTCGAGCGATTCCGTGACGCCGACGGCCGCCCGCCGCAGCACTCGTTCTTCTTCCCTGCCGAGATGTACAGGCCCGAACACCTGGATTCGCTTGCTTCGCTCTGCGCAGACGGCTTTGGCGAAGTGGAAGTGCACTTGCACCATCACAACGACACATCCGCCGGCGTGCGTGAACAACTCGAGTCCTTTACAACCGCTCTCGTCGAGCGTCACGGTCTTTTGTCTCGCTTTCCCGACGGTCGGATCGCGTACGCGTTCATTCACGGGAATTGGGCGCTGGACAACGGCGGGCTGGACGACTCTGTCTGTGGCGTGAATGACGAACTGACCATCCTGCGCGAGACTGGATGTTACGCCGACCTCACGATGCCAGCCGTCCCGGACCCGGCACAAAGCCGAATCGTCAATGCCATCTACTACGCGCAGGACGACCCGAAGGCGCCGCGGTCATACGACACGGGCGTTCCCATTCGCGTCGGAGGCACACCGCCCCCCGACAGCCTCCTGCTGATCGAGGGCCCACTCACCGTCTGGTGGCCCAGACCAATACGAAGTGTCATGCCACGCATCGACAGCGGCGCACTCGATCAATCGCCCGGGAATCGGCCAAGCGCGACTCGTTTCGCGCGGTGGGTGGATGCCAACGTGACCGTCGTTGGCCGACCGGAATGGGTATTCGTGAAAGTCCACACGCACGGCGCTCCGGAATTCAACGCCGACGTCTTGCTCGGCGAAAATAACGTGGAGTTCCACCGACGCATTACGCAGGAGTTCAACGACGGCACGCGGTACCGCTTGCACTATGTGACGGCGCGCGAGATGTACAACATCGCGAAGGCGGCAGAGGCCGGCAAGTCCGGCGACCCTGCCGAGTATCGCGACTTCGAGATTCGCCGGGTGACGCAGACCAATCGGTGAAGTCCCGGCCGCGAGAACGCTCGAGGGCGCAGGGCCGGCTCTACTTGGCGCTCCAGACCGCCAGCACACGAACGGCGATGTAGACGGCGACGATGCCGCCGATCGTGAGGGCGCCGACAGTGCCTACCTCGCGAAATCCAGCGGGCTTGACGCGTACGCCAGACTCCTGCAGGATGCCGCGGTAGCTCGCGGCCATGGCGAGAAACACGAAGATGATGGTCGAATACTGACGGGACAGAAAGATCATGGACACGGCGAGTCCGACACACGCCATGAACAGGTCGTCACCCCACACGAACAGTCGCTCCCGTTCCTTCTGGTTTGCGCCACCGGTCGCGCTCACGGCGGCGAGACCGCGAAAGGTCCAGAAGAACATCCCGGCAAAGCAGAACGCGCCGATCACACCGAGCTCTCCAAACGTGTGCACGAACGAGTTGTGGGCGACCAGCTCGTTGTACTCGGTGTAGCGACTGAAACCTACGCCGAGGATCGGCCCCATCCTGAGCATCTGAAGGCCAGCAGACCACGACTGCACCCGACCCTGGGCAGAGGATTCGTCCGAGTCTATCTGGGTCATTCGCGACGGAGCCGCCAGGCCGAACGCGACCACCAGACCCAGGACGACCACGATCTTGGTCAGCCATCGTCCCGAACGCCAGATGTAAGGCACGAGCGCGGCGGCGAGGCCGAGCACACCGCCCCGAGAGTTGGTCAAGTAGAGCGCCACCAGAATCGGCACGGACAACCCCGCGGCAAGCACGCGTCCGAGGAACGTGGTGCCTTTTGCCAGCATGGGACCGACGAGAAACGGCATCGCGGCCGCGAACGCCATGGCCAGGTCATTCGGGTCATTGAAGATTCCGGTGCCGCGAATGCGTGCGACTTCTCCTTCATCTTCGGCACCATCGATCGTGCTCGTCACGCGCTGCTGATACGCCTCGATGTTACCCAGTCCAACACCCGTCCTCGCCTGGGCGATGCCGTTGATGGCCTGGAAGAGCGTGAGCGTGACCAGCGCATATCCGAGGATTCGCAGGTGCCGCGGCGTGCGGACGGCACCCCGAATGAGGAAGTACAAGAGGACAGGGGGTGCCAAAAGGAGGAGGGCAACCTGAGCGCCGCCGATCCACCCCCAGACAGGGTTCGACAACACAGCCGCGACAAAGAACCCCATGACGAACACGTCGAGAGGCTGATTCAGGAAGCTTCTGGGCCGCATCAGCCACGAAATGGTTACGACGATCAGCGCCAGCACCTCCGTGATGGCCGCAAAGGAATAGCCTTGCCACGCGGGGATGATTTCACCTGGTCGGACGTAGAGAACCGCGAGGTACAGCACGACGGCGGCGATAGCCATAGTTCAGGCCTCCGCGACCTGG
Organism: Vicinamibacterales bacterium; assembly: GCA_040081675.1. Lineage (GTDB taxonomy): Bacteria > Acidobacteriota > Vicinamibacteria > Vicinamibacterales > CAVVIG01 > CAVVIG01. The sequence goes on along the minus strand of JBEBGB010000065.1, from coordinate 11,356 downwards.
AAATCGATCATGCGAGGTGACGCGTGCATCTCGTGCCAGCGCGGCGTCGAGGGAGGGTCGAGATTCAGCGTGGACATCATCTGATCGCCTCCTCATACAGAGACTCGTATTCATCGACCATGCGGTCAAGATCGAACAGTCGTTCGGCGCGCATCCGCGCAGCACGGCTCATGGCCACGGCGTCGCAAGGATTGTCGAGCACTCTGAGGGTGGCGTCAGCCAGGGCCTTGGGGTCCTGGGCAGGCACCAGATAGCCCGTCTTCCCTACATCCACAACCTCGCTGTTTCCGCCCACATCAGTCGCGACAATCGGCAGGCCGGCCGCCATTGCCTCGAGGAGTGTCAGCGAAATGCCTTCGCTGATCGACGACTGCATGAAGACGCTGGCGCGTGCCAGATGCGGCCGTGGGTTGTTTGATGCGCCGTGAAACGTGACCGTGTCATTGAGGTGGAGCTCGCGCGCAAGTTGTTCCAGGTGCGGTCTCGACTCGCCGTCTCCGACGATGTGCAGATGGAACGACGGGTTGGCATCGCTCACGATCCGTGCAGCGCGCAGCATGGTGTCGAGGTCCTTGACTGGCGCCAATCGGGCAACCGTGACCGCGTTCCATTCTCCGGCGTGCGCCTCGAAGGCCGACGCGTCGTAACTGGAGACGTCGATCGCGTTCAGCAGGACGCGCAACTGCGACGGGCCTGCCCCTTCGGAGCGCGCCACCTCCACGGCATCTGCCGACACGCAGACGAGAAAGCGCGAGCGGCGCACGGCCAACCGATTCGCAAACCACGATATGGTCGTTTCCACCTGGCCTCGCCCGTGTCGTGTGTGCACGATCGGCGGCCGTCGCCACCCAAGCATCGCAAGCGCCGCATGGATGTGGGGCTTCTCGTTGTGGGTGTGGACCACGTCAGGTCCGATCTGGGCCAGCCGGCGCCTGAGCGTGCGGGCGCTCTCGACCACCGACGTGGTGGGGGTGCCGATACACTCCACAGTCGCGCCCGACCCTTCCAGTTTGGCCGCGAGCGGTCCCAGGCTTTCGAGGCAGATGACGTGCGTCCGGACGCGGCGCGCCCGACTGGCCAGGTCTGCGACCAGCACCTCGAGCCCCCCGATCGCGAAACTGATAACCACGTGGACCACCAGGAGCGGCCGCGATTCAGGAGACGGGGAGGATGTCGAAGGTAGAGGCCGACCCATTACGCGCTGATAATCCTGTCTGCGATCTGGTGTGCTGGCCGAAGTGCCGAGGCGCCGTCCGACGCCGCCTCACATGGGCGCGGCGTGCGTTGCCAGGTCGTTCCGCGTTGCCCGACCAGCCATCGCCACAACCCCATGACCCAGAAGATCAGTAGCGACGGGCTGAAGTCTGGGGACATTGACGAATTCGCTTCACGGAATAGTACTGCAAGTCAGCATTTTATTGCTGTGGTGGGTCGGGATACGCGTGTCACAGATGTACGACCGTTGGGTCATCGACATCGCGCGCAGACGGGCTCTATATTGCGCCGGCGGGCGCTCTGTATATCGGAAGCAAGACTCTCCGCCGATAGCATTCGCAGGCGGATCTCGCGAGGCCTTCAGTTACACTGCTACCTCAGTATTTGATTCGCACCGCTTGGCATGGCGCGGCGCCCTAATGTGCGGAATCGCCGGACAACTGGACTGGCGCGCGCCGGTGCCGGCCTCACGAGCAGACCGTCAATAGATGGCATCGCGACTCACACCGATGGCCCAATGGCAGCCTCATGGATAGCGGCGTCAGAGAATTGCGCCCGGCGCACGTGCCGGATGTTGCACCAGCACCGGAGCGGCAGTAGTGACTGAAGCTGTCAGTTGTTTCGCATGGTGATGCCGCAACACTGGGCCCGTGCCGCAGGATCGATGTCCGGGTCGTAGTCCCGCTCAGTCAATCGAATCGCCTTACCGAATGCAGAGTGCACTCACGGTGTCCACCGATACCGCTACCGCGATCGTGATTCACGAGGCCGGCGGTCGCCATGATGACCACGTCGTCGTGCCGATCGTTCGGCACCAGGGCGCGCGTGTCTGAGGAGACCGCGCAGTCAGGCGGTATCTGGAAGCTGCTCCAGTTGTGGCGAACGAGTCGCAAGTCGCTCATCGGAGCCTCCTTTACGGTGGCGCAGCCGCTGATGCTGAACGCCGTGTCCATACCGGCGACGGCCTACATCATCAAGTCGCTTGGACCACTGGAATACGGCGAGTGGGCGGTGGCACTGTCACTCATTGCCAGCACCGCGGTACTCGTCGGCCTCGGAGCGCGGTCTGCGTTCGTACGTAGCATTTCCCGCGACCCGGAGACGGCGCCGCACGCGTTTGCCGAGCAGCTTGGCCTTCGAATTTTTCTCGGTGCGTTTGCAGGTGCGGTATCCGTGGCGGCCTGCGCGGCGCTGGGTTATCGAAGCCTCGTGATTGAGTGCACGCTGCTGCTGGCTTTCGGCGGCATCTTCAGCGCGGTGTCGCAGGTCGTGGCTGACTTGCTGATCGCGTCCGAACGATTGCCTGCCATGTCCATCATCAACGCCGTGGGCGGCCTCACGCTGACTGTGGCCTCCGTGCTGGCCATTTGGCTTGGCGTCGGCCCGCTCGGATTGGCCGTGTCGTACCTGGTCGGACCGGTGCTCTCCGCGGTGCTGTCGCTGCTCCTCGTCCAGCGCCAACTGTTCCCGGTGCGCATGGTGTGGAGTCCTCGCCGCTGGTGGACGCTGCTTGCCGAGTCCAAGGTATTCACTGGTCAATTGCTTGTCTACGGACTGGACAACCAGGTCGCCAACCTTCTCGTGCCCAAACTCGTGGACGTGGCGTCGTATGGATACTTCGCAGCCGGAACGCTCGTGCCGACGCGGCTCATGGTCATTCCCGACGGATTGAACATGGCGTTCTATCCGGTGCTGGTTCGCCACCATGCGGAAGGGCCCGAATCCTTCCGTCGCAGCGTTCGCAACTACTGCCTGCTCGCTGGAGTCGTGGGCATCGTGGCTGCCCTGCCAATCTATTTCCTCGCTGGCCCGATCGCGAATCTCCTGTTTCCCGAGCACCCCGAAATCTGCAAGATGTTGATCCAGACGACGATCTGGTGGGTGCCGCTGGTCTCGCTCTACACGGCGATGACCAACTGCCTCAACGCGGCGTTCCGTGAGGGTCCCGAAACGCGTGTCGCCTTCACGGCCATGATCGTGTCGATGCTGGTCACCGTCATTCTCATCGCCACCTGGCAGCTGAATGGTGCGGCCATCGCCCTGCTCGCCAAGGGGTCCGTCAATCTGCTCTTCCGTGTGCCCTTGTTCCTGAGCGCGATGAGGTCGCCTGACTTGGCGATGCACCGGCCCGCTCACGCGTCGGCTGCGGACCCGGCGTAGTGCGGCGGGTGCCCTGCGTGACTGTCGAAACACCTGATCGCGTCCGATCGCTGGTTCTGGCTACCGTTCCTCCCCGTGCTCCGTTTTGAGACAAACGGCTCGGAAAAGACTGCACGCGGTCACACGAGAAAATCGGTCCTTCGCATTTCCGCGCGCGTGCTTTCAGACCCAGGCGAACACGCGCCGTAGTACGCTCACGTCCGCATGTCGCTAGAGTCCGCTGGTAGTCGCCTTCATTCACTCGACGGTCTTCGCGCAATTTCGATCATCCTGGTAATCCTGGGACATGCCGGCTTCACCCGAAACGGTGGCGGCTTGCGAGCCCTCGCGTTCTTCGGAGATATCGCCCACCTCGGTGTGGTGGTGTTCTTTGTGATCTCCGGGTTCCTGATCACCACCCTGCTGATAAGTGAACGGGAAAAGTTCGGGCGGATCTCGCTGCCTTTGTTCTACGCGCGTCGAGCGCTCCGCATCTTCCCAGCGTCCTTCGTATACCTCGGTGTCGTCGCCGGTCTCGCGATCGCGGGGCGCATTGCGCTCCATCCGTGGGACCTGGTACACGCGTTCACCTACACCGTCAATTACGCTACCAATCGATCGTGGTATGTGGGCCATCTGTGGTCACTCTCGGTCGAGGAGCAGTTCTACTTGCTCTGGCCGTTGGCGTTCGCGGCGACGAGCCGGCGCCACGGACTCTGGATTGCGGTGTCCATGATCCTGCTCGGTCCGGCCGCTCGTCTTGGCGAACGCATTCTGTTGGTTGGTTCACCCTATAGAGGCCTGGAGATGTTTCCGATGGTCGCCGACAGTCTGGCTGCCGGATGCACCTTGGCCCTGTTGCGGGGATGGCTCGAGTCGCAGGCGTGGTACACGCGGTTGTTCCGCCCGTGGCCGTCTGCGGCACTTCTAGTGACTGTGCTGGTACTGAACCGGTTCATGGGTTACACGGTCATTGGCGTGTTCGGTCAGGCGCTCGTGAACATCGCGATCGCGATTCTGGTGCATCGCAGCGTGTGCTGCTGGAAGGACGGGCTCGGGCGGCTCCTGAATCTCAAGCCGGTCGTGTTCGTCGGTGTATTGAGCTACTCGCTGTATGTATGGCAGCAGCTATTTCTCGATCGCGGCTCCAGCAGCTGGCACGCAGCATTTCCACAGAATGTGGCGCTGGCCGCGTGCGCCGCACTCCTGTCGTACGCCGGGCTCGAGCAGCCGCTCATGGCACTCCGTCACCGGCTCAGAGCGCGCTAGGCCCGTCCGAAGTCGTGGTGCCTGACACAGTCGCCCCAGGCTCTGCGGCCCCCGAGGCTGTGCGGTCCCCCCGATAGGATCTCGTTCTTTCCGCCGAGCCTGCGAGAGTGTGCCGGAGCGACACGAGGCGTCTATAGGCGCATGGTCTGCTCGATTAGTTGGACCGGTCGGCGAATGCCGGGAAGGAGGAGGACCATTCGACCGCAACCTCGTCTGCGCTTCAGGTAGAATTGCGACTCCGCATGTTTCGCATTCCCTGCAGACGAGCATCCGCCTGATGTGCGGAATCGCCGGACAATTCAATTGGCGCACGCAGAAGCCGGCTTCGCGAGCAGACCTGCAGTACATGGCGTCGCGTCTGGCGCACCGTGGGCCTGACGGGGAAGGGTTCTTCGAGGACGGCGCCGTAGGTCTCGCTCATCGCCGACTGGCCATCATCGACATCGAAGACGGCGCGCAGCCGATGTCCCTGTTGGACGGCCGTGTCACCATCGTCTTCAACGGCGAGGTCTACAACTACCTCGAATTGTTCGATGAATTGCGCAAGTTCGGTCACGCGCCCCAAACTCACTCGGATACAGAAGCCATCCTTCTGGCCTATCGACAGTGGGGCCTCGACTTTGTGGATCGGCTGATCGGCATGTTCGCCATTGCGATCTGGGACGCGTCGCTTCAACGACTGGTCCTCTGTCGCGACCGCGTGGGCATGAAGCCTTTGTATTACGCCGAAACGAAAGACGGCCTCTACTTCGCGTCCGAGGTCAAAGCGCTGAGGGGCTTGCCTGGCGTCGACACCACACTCGATCCTGACGCTCTGGACGAGTACATGACGCTCGGATACATCATCAATCCGCGCTGCATGGAACGCGGCATCAAGAAACTGCCGCCCGCCACGCTGGCGACCGTGGAGGCCGGACGCGGGCTCCACGTGCGAGCCTATTGGAAGTTACAGTTCAGCCCTGACTATGGACCGTCGGCCGATCAGTGGACCGAAGAAATTCGGGCACTGTTCGACGATGCGGTGAAACTACAGCGGCGCAGCGACGTCCCGCTTGGTGTGCTGCTTTCGGGCGGCGTCGACTCCACCGCCATTGCGGCAACGCTCGTCAAGCAGGAGACGGGGCACGGCGTCGACAGCTTCTGCGTAGGCGTCGATGTTCCCGGCGGGGTGACCGAGTTCGACGAAGCCAGGCGTGTTGCTCAGGCCCTGGGGACCCGTCATCACGAACAGCGACTCACCAGCGAACAGCACGGCCAGGTGCTGGCCGAGGCCGCCGGCCACCTCTGTCAGCCTCTGGCGGAGCCCATGGTGGGACAACTGCTGGCAGTGTGCCGATTTGCACGTGAACACGTCACGGTCATTCTCTCGGGCGAGGGATCCGACGAGACCTGGCTTGGCTACGACGCCTATAGAACGATGTACGGCATCGAGCTGGCGCAGGCCGCTATCCCGAGCGCGCTGCTGCCGCGGCTGGCCCCGGTAGCAGAGACACTCGCAGGTGCCTTTCCAGAATCCAGCAAGTTTGCAAAATACCTGCGACTTGCGGCCCAACCTCTCGAGCGACGCTATCTCGGACTGAACCACTTCGACACGACAGTCAAGGATCAGCTCTATTCACCCGAGGCACGCGCGGCCAATGCGGCGACAGATCCGCGCGAGAGAGTTCGCAAGTTCTACGATGAAGCGGGCGGACCGGAGTCAATATCGCGAATGGCGGCGCTCGACTGCCGAACCTGGCTCGTGGACAGCACCTTGCTGCGCTCAGATCTCCTGAGTATGGCGCCGTCGATGGAGCTGCGAGCGCCGTTCATGGACCATCGTCTGGTCGAACTCGCCACGAGAGTGCCGCAAAGCCTGAAGGCCGGGCTGTTCGGAACGAAAATGATTCTGAAGAAGGCGCTCGCGGATCGCCTGCCGGCAGGAGTCGGCAAGCGCCGTAAGCTGGGCTTCCCGACCCCGATTGCGCAACTTCTCCGAGGGCCCTGGGGAAACACCGTTCGCGACGTTTTCCGTACGCCATCGGCCTGCACGCGCGATCTGTTCGATCGTGCGCGGCTGATGCGTATGCTCGACGAGCATCGCAGCGGCAAGGGCAACTGGAGTCGCCAATTGATCATGGTGCTCATGCTGGAGTACTGGGCTCATGCGGTCGAATCGTCGTCCAGGTCGTAGCAGGTCGTAGGCCGCAGTGCCCTTCGAGTGTGCGGTGGCTCGGTGAGTCAGCCTTTGCTCGGCGTTAGCTGGTGGTTGACGCACCGCGTCGTGCCGTTTGCCGTTCTCGTCGGCGTCCTTGCCGCCGTTGTCCTCGCCTGGGGCTATCGACACGGGCCCGAGCACTTCTGGCTGTTTTCACTCGTCGAGTACGCGCCCTATCCCGTCTTCGTGCTTCCGTTCCTCGCGCTGGTTGCGGCGTCGTTTCTGGCAGGTCGTGTCTGGGTGCTCCTGGCGCTGGCAGGGTTAATACTGGTTGCGACAGAGGTCATGGACCTCGAGGTCCACACGGGCGAATCCGGATCGAATCGCATCCGCGTCCTGACCTTCAACGTGAAGGACTACCTCGCGCGGCGACAGGCGTTCGGCCTGGCCGATATCGCCAACGAGATCGCCCGGCATGACCCGGATATTTTCGTGCTGCAGGATGCACGCTCGTTCCAGCAGGATCGCATCGATCCGGCCTTCGACCGCGCCGTGTTCGGCGATCTCCACAAGTACACCTTCGGTCAGTACGTCATCGCCAGCCGCTTTCCACTGCGTGACTGTCGAAACGGCTGGATCTCGCTTCCAGAGGAACCACACACGTACGCCACCTGCGTGGTGTCGGTCCATGGCAGGGATATCGACCTCATCACCACGCATTTCATGACACCACGGTTCGGGCTTGAAGCGATGCGGTTCAATCCGGTGCGCGGTGTTCGGGAGTGGATGGATAACGTCGGTGAGCGAATGACGCAGGCGACACTTCTCGCAACCGATATTCGCGGCTTGACTCGGCCTGTCATCGTTGCCGGCGATCTCAATGCTCCGGTGTCATCGCTGGTCGTGCGCACGCTGTTGGACGCTGGCTTACGTGACGCGTTCTCGGTCGCCGGCGTCGGTTACGGGTACACCTGGGGCCACTCGCTCAGGTTTCGATTCTCGTTCCTGCGAATCGATCACATTCTCGCCAGTCCAGCCTTCCGTGTGGCAAACAGCTTCGTGGGTAATGCGGCAGGCTCGGCTCATCGGCCTGTCATTGCCGATCTGTACCTGTCCGACGACGTGCGCTAGTCGCGCCCAAGGCGAGCCCGCGTGGCAGCCTTGGTCCGTCCTGCAGGGGTCGGTTGTCCCGCGTCTCCCGGCTGCGTCCATTCTGGCAACGCCGCCGCCACGGCGAATCCCATAGTCGAGATCGGCCTTGATGCCGACAAGATGGAGAGCCATCGCGCGTGTCCATGGCCCGCTTGCCAGCGTGAAATGACGGGCGAAAAAGTGAACGTTTGTTTTCGCTGGCCATCCAATGTTGAGGTGGATATCCTTAAGCGTTGTCCGAATCGGCTGAGTTGTCTCAGGTGGCTTTCGAACAGCAAATGTTTTCGGTGCCGGCGCGTCGCTGTGTGCGACACCGCATCGCTCGAGGTTGAACTAGCATGATTGTCGTCCGCGCTCCGATGCGCATCAGTTTTGTCGGCGGGGGAACCGATCTTCCCGATTTCTACCGCCAGAGTCCAGGCGCCGTCATTTCGACTGCGATCGACAAGTTCGTGTACGTGGTCATCAACCGAACACCGTTGATCGACAAGGTCTCGGCGCGGTACTCGATTTCGGAAACAGTCGATCACCCGTCCGACTTGCAGCACACCCGCATCCGCGCGGCGCTCGAGGACCTCGGTATCCACAAAGGCATCGAAATCGCGTCGTTTGCATCGCTTCCGGCCAAAACCGGCATCGGTTCTTCATCGAGCTTCTCGGTCGCCCTGGTGAAGGGGCTTCACGTCTATCTCGGAAGGAATATCAGTGCGCGAGAGGCGGCGGAAGCCGCCAGCCGGCTCGAAATCGACCTGGTCAAGGAGCCGATCGGCAAGCAGGACCAGTACGCCGCGGCGTTCGGAGGCTTCAATGTCTTCCGCTTCAACGCCGACGAGTCGGTGGACGTCGAGCCGGTGCTGCTCGACTACAAGAAGCGCCTGAACCTCGAACAGCATTTGTTGGTGTTCTTCACCGGCATCACCCGTTTCGCGGGAAGTGTGCTGAAAGAACAGAAGGAAAATATCGGCAAGAAGTTCGAAACGTTGCAGGACATGGCCGCGATGGTTCCGCAGTTCAGGGACAGCCTGCTCGAGGGCGACTGCCAGTCCCTGGGCCAGATGCTCCATGAGGGATGGCGTCGCAAGAAGCAGCTCGCATCCGGAGTTTCGAGCCCGGCGATCGACGGTCTGTACGAAGCGGCAATGCGCGCGGGTGCGTGGGGCGGCAAGGTGCTGGGGGCCGGCGGCGGCGGGTGTCTGCTCTTCATCGTCTCGCCGGAGCGCAAGGAACGGATCCGACAGGCCGTGTGGGAAGTGGCCAAGGCCGGAGACCTTCCCGACTTCAAGGACATTCCGATCCATTTCGTGCAGTCCGGTGCGGAAGCGTTGTATCAGAACGGCGATAGCGCCGGTGGGTCAGCCAATGAAATCCTACATAGCCAACTTCTCGCGAAAGACTGAAGAGGCAATTCGCGCCCTTCCCAATGAGGAGATCGCGCGCGCGCTGAACATTCTTCAGGCCGTGTACGAACGCGACGGCCGCGTCTACGTCTTCGGCAACGGTGGCTCGCTGGCGCTCGCGACTCACTGGGTGGCCGATTTCAACAAGACCGTGTTCAGCCACAACCTTGGGGGGAGCCGGGCTCGTTTCCAGACGATCAGGGTGCCGGCGACCGAGGAGGAGCTCACGGCGTGGGCCAACGACGTCGGGTACGACTTCGTATTCTCTGGCCCCCTCAAGAACTACCTCCAGGATTCGGACGTGGTGATCGCCATCTCCAGTTCCGGGAACTCCACCAACATCATCAAAGCCGTGGAACTGGCGAAGTCGCGCAACGTGCCCGTGATCGGGCTCTCGGGATTCGATGGCGGCAAGCTGAATCAGCTGGCGGATGCGAAGGTGCTCGTGAACACCGCACCGGGCGAGTACGGGGTCGTCGAGAGCGTGCACGGCGTGATCCTGCATTTGATGACGCAGTACTTCAAAGACTACTTCGCGCATCTCGACGCCCTGGCGGCCGAGGCGCGCAGCGACCGGAGTCTGGCTGGGCAACATTCAGGCTTATAGGATGAAAGCGTTCATCCTGGCTGCGGGAGTCGGGAGTCGGCTTCGGCCGATAACCGACCACATCCCGAAGGCCATGGCGCCTGTCGCGGACGGCCTGCCGCTGCTCGAGCACCATATCCGGCATCTGAAATCCCAGGGTGTTCTGGATTTCGTGATCAATCTGCATCACTTCGCCGGCGTCATCACCGACTATTTCGGCGATGGCTCCCGTTTCGGCGTTCGCATCGAGTACTCCGACGAGACCGGCGAGTTGTTGGATACCGCGGGCGCTGTACGAAAAGCCGCGCCGATGCTCGGGCACGAGTTCCTGCTGGTCTACGGCGACCAGCTGCACTTCTTCGACTTTGGCGCGCTCCTGGCGCTCCATCGCGAACGGAGCGCGCTGGCCACGTTGGTGGTCAAGCATTCCGACCTCCCCCAGAACGGCGATCTGGTGGAGTTAGAGAGTGACACCGGCCGAATCCTGCGCTGGCATCCTCGTCCGCACACGCACACCAGCTTCCCGGACTCGATGTATCTCAATGCCGGGTTGTACGTGCTCTCGGCCGCGATCGTGGACCACATTCCTGCCGGTCGCCCCGTCAGTCTCGACCGGGAAGTGTTGCCAACCCTCCTCGCCCAAGGCCTGCCTCTCTACGGCATGCCAACGCCAGGCGACATTCTCGACATTGGCACACCTGAGAAGTACGCGTACGCGCGGGAGTGGTTTGCCGCGCATCCGTCACGAGGAAAACGCGCATTGTTTCTCGACCGAGACGGCGTGATTCTGGAGGCGCTGCCTCGCGGTGAATACCTGACGGATTGGAGCCAATCACGGCTCGTCGATGGGATCGAGACCCTGGTCAGCGCGGCGAAAGCGGCAGGATACGTGACGCTGGTGGCCACCAATCAACCGCAGGTGTCTCGTGGGTTGCTGTCCGAAGATGGACTGCGCGTGATACACGACCGCATGTCGGCACTGCTGAAGGGCCAGGTCGACGCCATCTACTACTGTCCGCACACCGACCTGGACGCCTGCGACTGCCGCAAGCCGAAGGACGGGATGCTGCTGCGCGGAAGCCGCGACTTCAATGTGGCGCTCGACCGCTCCATCTTCGTCGGCGACAGCGACCGCGACGTGCTGGCTGGCAGGTCGGCCGGCTGCCGCACGGTGTTCGTCCGCAATGAATTCAACGCGTCGGAAGCGGCCCGGTGTTCACCCGCTCATTTCGTCAACAACATCTCGGAGATCGTAGAGCTGTTATGAAGTCTTCGCCCCTCGTCAGCATTGTCATGGGCACCTACAATCGTGCCCATCTGCTCGGGCGCGCAATTGAGGCCCTGCAGAAGCAGACGTTGACAGACTGGGAACTCATCATCGCTGACGACGCCTCGGTCGACGACACGCCAGCGGTCGTGCGTGCCTGGGCCGAGCGCGAGCCCCGCATCGTGTCGATTCGG
>JBEBGB010000501.1:0-4112 GCA_040081675.1 Vicinamibacterales bacterium | reverse complement strand
CACGATCACCTACGGGAGCGGGTCGGGGTGGCTGCAGGCGACGCTGAGCGGTACGACGGCGCCCGCGACGCTGACGGTGCAGCCGACGACGGGCAGCCTCCCGGCGGGCACGCACACGGCGACGGTCCCCATCACATCGGGTGTGGCAACGAACAGTCCGCAGACCGTGACGGTCACGTTCACGGTGGCTGCTCCGTCACCGGTGATCGGACTGTCGGCGTCGGCGCTGACGTATGGAGCGACGGAGGGCGGCGCGAACCCCTCGAGTCAGGTGGTGAACGTCACGAACAGTGGCGGCGGCACGCTCAGCGGTCTCGCGGTGGGCACGATCACGTACGGGAGCGGGTCGGGGTGGCTGCAGGGGACGCTGAGCGGGACGACGGCACCCGCGACACTCACGGTGCAGCCGACAACCGGCAGCCTCGCGGCGGGCACGTACACGGCGACGGTGCCGATCACATCGGGCGTGGCGACGAATAGTCCGCAGACTGTGACGGTCACGTTCACCATGGCGTCTCCGTCACCGACGATCGGTCTGTCGGCGTCGGCGCTGACGTATGGCGCGACGCAAGGCGGGGCGAACCCGTCGAGTCAGGTGGTGAACGTCACGAACGGTGGTGGCGGCACACTGAGCGGTCTCGCGGTCGGCACGATCACGTACGGGAGCGGGTCGGGGTGGCTGCAGGCGACGTTGAGTGGTACGACGGCACCGGCAACGCTGACGGTGCAGCCGACGACGGGCAGCTTAGCGGCCGGCACGTACACGGCGACGGTCCCGATCACGTCGGGCGTGGCGACGAACAGCCCGCAGACCGTGACGGTCACGTTCACGGTGGCATCGCCGTCACCGGCGATCGGACTAGGGGCGACAGCAATCCCGTTCTGGGCCACGCAGGGCGGGGCAAACCCGTCTTTCAGTGCCATCACCGTCAGGAACACCGGAGGCGGCGTGCTAAGCGACATCCGCGTCGGAACGGTTACCTATGGGCCGGGCGGGAATGGGTGGCTAAACGCTTCGCGGCTGACTGGAACCGTCGCTTTTGGAACGGGCGGTGTCACTCTCCAAGTCTTCCCGCAAACGGGAACGCTACCACCGGGGACGTACACAGCCACGATCCCAGTGGAGTCGTCAGTCGCGAACAACAGTCCCCAGAACCTCACTGTCACGCTGACACTGACAGCCGGTCCTGGGTGCGCAAGGTCGGGTGCCCCAACCATTGCCCTCGGTCAAACCCTTTCCGGTTCGATATCGAGTTCGGACTGTGTACCGACGACCGGTGGGCGCGCTGACCCTTGGTGGTTCAACGTCGCCTCGACGACCGATGTTCAGATCGACGTCACCGCTGCAGCGTTTCCGATCTTCACGGCGGAGCTGCGACTGGTTGACGCCGCGTCGAACGTGGTGGTCGCGAGTGGCTTCTCCTCGGGCGCTCAGAGTGCCCGTCTCACGAGGCGGCTCAACCCCGGAAGCTACCTCATCGAAGCCGGCAGCAATTCGGCGGCCGCTAGTAGCTCGTACCAGCTCGCGGTTGTTGCCGCGCCGATGCCGATTCCGAACGACGGCCTCTGGCTAGGCACTTCCGACAACGGCAACACGGTCAGTCTTGGCGTTAGGCTCGGTCAGGTGGATTTCTTCTACATCGACTATGGCCGGATCGAGGATCCCGCCTCCGCGTCCGTGTGTTATCCGACGTTCTATATCGGGACGAATGCGAATATCGTCGGGAACGCGTTCAGCGTCAGTTCTGGCGTGACGACATTTTTCACCAGTGTTTCAGGGACGTTCTCGGGCAGCGCCTTTGCAAGCGGTAGCTATGGCCAGATCACCCTGAACAGCTTCTCCTGCAATGCGTCTCCCTGGTCTGGGTTTCTGCCCGGGCACTCGTGGACTGTGTCCAGGATCGACTATCCCGTCACCGCGGCGCCTGCGGTCGGTCTGTCGGGGACAGCACTGAGCTTCGGGGCGACGCAAGGCGGAGCGAGCCCGGCTAGTCAGGTGGTGGACATCACGAACTCGGGTGGCAGCACGCTAAGCGGTCTGGGAATTGGCACGATCACGTACGGGAGCGGGTCAGGGTGGCTCCAGGCGACGCTCAGCGGGACAACCGCACCAGCGACACTGACCGTGCAGCCAACGACCGGTGGCCTCGCTCCGGGCACGTACACGGCGACGGTCCCGATCACGTCGGGAGGGGCGCCCAACAGTCCCCAGGACGTGACGGTCACATTCACGGTCGCCCCGACGGGCGGTAGCCCGGCGATTGCGCTCTCGGGAACAGCACTGACCTACGGTGCGACGCAGGGCGGGGCGAACCCTGCGAGTCAGGTGGTAAACGTCACGAACAGTGGCGGTGGCACGCTGAGCGGTCTCGCGGTAGGCACGATCACGTACGGGAGCGGGTCGGGGTGGTTGCAGGCGACGCTGAGCGGGGCGACCGCGCCGGCGACGCTGACGGTGGGGCCGACGACCGGTAGCCTAGCGGCGGGAACCTACACGGCCACGGTCCCGATCACGTCGGGTGTGGCGACGAACAGCCCGCTGAGCGTGACGGTGACGTTCACGGTTGCGCCGCCTGCGCCGGCGATCAGCCTATCGGCGCCGGCGCTGACGTACGGAGCGACGCAGGGCGGGGCAGACCCGACGAGTCAGGTGGTCAACGTCACGAACTCGGGTGGTGGCTCGCTGAGCGGTCTCGCAGTCGGGACGATCACATACGGAAGCGGATCGGGGTGGCTGCAGACGGCGCTGAGCGGGACGACGGCACCAGCGATCCTGACGCTGCAACCCGTCACGGGCAGCCTCGCGGCGGGCACCTACACGGCGACGGTCCCGATCACGTCGGGCGTGGCGACGAACAGTCCGCAGACCGTGACGGTCACGTTCACGGTGGCGTCTCCGTCACCCATGATCGGACTGTCGGCGTCGGCGCTGACATATGGAGCGACGCAAGGCGGCGCGAACCCTGCGAGCCAGGTGGTGAACGTCACGAACAGTGGCGTCGGCACGCTGAGCGGTCTCGCGGTGGGCACGATCGCGTACGGGAGCGGGTCGGGGTGGCTGCAGGCGACGCTCAGTGGGACGACCGCTCCGGCGACACTGACCGTGCAGCCGACGACCGGGACCCTAGCGGCGGGCACCTACACGGCGACGGTCTCGGTCACGTCGGGTGTGGCGACCAACAGCCCGCAGAGCGTGACCGTGACCTTCACGATCACTCCGGCACCCGACCTGCTTCCTCTTCAGTCTGGACTGCTCATTCCTTCGCAGGGCATCATCGCAGGGACTGTCAACGTGCAGGTGGTGATCCTAAACAATGGGGCGGCTGCAGCAGGGGCGTTCCGGGTCGGGTTCTACTATTCGAACGACTTCACGATCACGGCCGCCGACGTGTACTCGGGTTCTGCCTGCACCTTCGCGTCGGGGCTAAGCGCCGGTGCCTCGAACACTTGCTCCGGTGCGATAACAGTGCCCGCATCACTCGCCCCCGGGACCTACTACATAGGAGCGATCGTGGACGACCTGGGAGCGGTTGCGGAAGGCAGCGAGAACAACAACTTCACTTCATACGGCTTCACCACGGCGCTTACGGGAGCGGTAGGCCCGGACCTCGTCCCTGTCGCTGTGACCGCACCCAGTTCGGGGACCATCGGCGGAACGCTCACCGTGTCGGCGGCGGTTCGCAACCAAGGTCCGGCTCTTGCCGGGGCGTTCCGAATGGCATTCTACTACTCCACTGACAGCAATATCACGACCTCCGATGTGTACTCGGGCGCCGCCTGCACGTACGCTTCCGGCCTAGTCGCAACCACAGGGGATACGTGCTCGGGCCCCATCCCGGTGCCGGGTTCTCTCACACCTGGCACGTGGTTTGTCGGCGTCATCGTGGACGACCTGTCGCAGGTGAGCGAGGTATTCGAGAACAACAACTCGCTGAACGCTACAGCGACGTCGTTCTAGACCGCTGACCGGATTCAGCTTCAAGCGCCGTCTAGCAGACAGGTCGCAGCGTAATTCGGTTCAGAGCCTAAACGAAACAGTGAGTCTGCGGGCCGCCGGAGACCGGCGAGGGACGACCTACCGCCGCTAGCCCCGGGCCGCCCACGGCGCCAAC
>JBEBGB010000500.1:0-4114 GCA_040081675.1 Vicinamibacterales bacterium | reverse complement strand
TCATCAATGTCCGCGTCATTCCGGGCACCGATCCGAACGAGGTGGTGCGCGACTTCCAGCGGTTGATTGGCGATCCCGCGGTCACCGTTCGCCTCGCGAGTCCGTCCGCGGGCCCATCGCGCATCCCGCCCTCGTCTGAAGAGACGGACTTGTATCGCGCGCTCGAACGGAGCGCAAAAGCCACCTTTCCTGGCGCGGAAGTGACTCCCTATCTGTTTCAGGCCGGCACTGACGCCGGCGCGTGGCGAAGTCGGGGTGTGCCCGTGTACGGCATCTATCCCTATCCGATCACGGCCGACGAACTGACGCGCATGCACGGCAACGACGAGAAGGTGTCGATCGAGTCGCTTCGGCTGGGCACCGAGATGATCTTCAAGACGCTTGTCGACGTCGCCGCCAAGCGGTAGCGCGGCCCCTCGGCGCTCGGCGAGTTCCCAAGCTCGTCGTATATCATCTCGTGATGACTTTCTTCGCACCCGCCGATTCGGCGGAGGCCAGCGTGCTGCGCGAGCGTGGCGACATCGACGAACGCTACAGATGGAACCTCGAGAGCATCTTTCCTGATTGGGCGGCGTGGAGTTCGGCGTATTCGGAACTCGAGCGGAAAATCGACGAGTTCGCGGGCCTGCGGGGGTCGCTCGCCCGTGGCGGCACGCACCTGCTGGCTGCACTCGAACTCCGCGACCTGATTGGCCGGCTCTCGTACAAGGTGTGGTACTTCGCGTCGCTCTGGTACGACCAGGATCAACGCGACAACACCATCAATGCGCAGCGCCAGCAAGTGCAGATTCTCTTTGCGAAATCTGCGCAAGCCTCCTCGTGGTTCGATCCCGAACTGCTGGCCGTCCCGCTCGCGACCGTCCAGGCGTGGCTGGCCGAGAGTTCGTCGCTGGCGGTGTACCGATTTGCCGTTGAGGACCTGTATCGGCAGCAGGAGCACGTACTCGACGAGAACGGCGAACGTTTGCTCTCGTTTTCGAGTCGGTTCGCGTCAGCCCCCATCGACGCGTATTCGTCGCTGACGACCGCGGACATGAAGCCGCCGACGATCACGTTGCCGAGCGGGGGTTCGGTGACCCTGACCTATGGTCAGTATCGGGCTCTGCTCGCGACCAATCGCAGCCAGGACGACCGAGCCGCCGCGTTTCAGGCCTTTCACGAATCGTACGACGCGTCGGCGAACACCTATGCCGCCCTCTACAACGGGGTGCTGCAACGCGATTGGTTCTACGCGCAGGCGCGCGGTTACACCACGACCCTGGCCGCCGCCCTTCACGGCAATAACATCCCGGCTGCTGTCGTCGAGAATCTCGTGAGCCAGACCAAGGCTGGTACGGCGCCGCTGCATCGCTATCATCGCGTGCGCCGTCAGGCTCTTGGCCTGTCGACGTACCACACCTACGATTCGTCGATTCCTCTGGTCGAATTCGAACAGAAGTATCCCTACGATGACGTCCTCGAATGGCTGCCGCTCTCAGTGGCGCCGCTCGGCGCCGACTATCAGCGTCGCATGCGCGAGGTTCTCGACGGACGCTGCATCGACGTGTACGAGAACAAGGGCAAGCGCAGCGGGGCGTATTCGGCGCCGGTGTACGGGTGTCCGCCGTTCATGTTGCTCAACTACAACGACACCCTCGACGCGGTCTTCACCCTGGCGCATGAATTCGGACACTCGATGCACACGGTGCTGGCGCACGCGAACCAGCCGTTCGTCTACGCCAACTACACCATCTTCGTTGCAGAGGTGCCGTCGACGCTCAACGAAGCGCTCCTGCTGCGGTTCATGCTCGAACGAAGCACGAGCCCTCGCGAGCGGATCGTGCTCTTGCAACACGCCATCGACGCCATTGTGGGGACCTTCTACACACAGGTGATGTTTGCCGACTTCGAATTGCAGGCGCACCGTTGTGTCGAGGCAGGGAAGCCGATCACAGCCGAAGTGCTGGGCGACATCTATTTCGACTTGCTCAAGACGTACTATGGTGACGCGATTGAGTACGACGAGGGTTCGCGAATCACCTGGGCTCGCATCCCGCACTTCTTCGGCTCGCCGTACTACGTCTATCAGTACGCGACGTGCTACGCCTCGAGCGCTCAGATCCTGAAGCAGATTCTTGGCACGTCGAACACACAGGGCACCGATGCGGTATCGCAGTACCTGACGCTGCTGAAGTCGGGTGGATGCGACCACCCGATGACGCTGCTGAAACACGCGGGCGTAGACCTCGGCTTGCCCGAGCCCGTGCAGGCCGTCGTTCAGCAGCTCGATGCGCTGGTGACACAGCTCGAGGACGCCGTTGCGGCCCTCTGAGGTCAGGACAGTCGGGACGGGCAAGCAGGGCAGGGCGGGCAGGACGCGGGAAGGTCAGGGCGGTCGGGAAGGGCAGGCAAGGCTGGCCTGGCAGGTAGGGCAGGCCAGGGCAAGGCAGGGCGAGCGGGAAGGACACGAGGGCTCTGGGCGCTAGGTTATGGGCTTTGGGCATTGCCTCCGGTCACACTGGGCTTCGCGCGTCTCTCTCGTCACGCTGATCCATCATTTCGTTCCGTGACCTCTGTCTGTTCTCGGTGCCCTCCGTGGTAGAGCTCTTTGCCAGCGAGGCAAAACGGGCCGGGACGGTCGGGACGGTGGCGGAAGCCCAGAGCCTGAAGCCTAGAGCCTACAGGCCTCAGCGGCTCATCATGTACGCGGCGCGCACTTCGCTTGCCGCGCGGTGACCGCTTTCGACGGCGCCGTTCATGTAGCCCTGCCACCGCAGGCTGGTGTGCTCCCCGGCAAAAAAGACCTGGCCGCATGGCTGCGCCAGCCATTCGCGCTGCGACGTCGGGAAGCCGGCATCGAAGACCGCGTAGCCGCCGCGCGACCAGGGGTCTGACTCCCAACGTGCCTGGTGCCAGCCAAGCAGGTTGGCCTTGCCCGAACCGAGCCACGAGAGCGAGCGCACGAGACCGTTGACGCCTTCGCGGTCGATGATCGCTGCCGTGGCATCGCTGGCTGAGCCACCGGCGAGCAGCGAGAGAATGCCAGCCTTACCGCGCTGGTCTTCATTGCCCTCCCACGCCGCACCAAACGGAAGGGCCGAGCCGAATGCGCGTGTGCGGCCAGGCGACCGCCAGAAGCGCGAACTGAACTGCAGCAAGGTCTTCGTGCCCCGTCCGTACTGCACGGACACGATCGCTTCGTGCTGCTGCGCGGGAAGCGCGGGCGTCAGGGGTACCCGGCGCAGCAAGGTCGCTGGCAGCGTCATGACCACGAAGTCCGCACGAACTTGCGATCGGACTTTGCCATTGCGCAACGAGGCTCGAATGGACCCGCCGCGTTGCGAGAGGGCCAGCAGTTCGGTGTTCAGGACCACGCGATCGCCGAGCTCGGTAGCGAGCATCTGCGTCAGACGGTCGTTTCCGCCTTCGATACGGAACATGCCGGTGGCTGAATCCATGTCGCTCGAAAACTGGTCCACCAGAGCGAGCAACGAGAGTTCCGACGGATCGGCCAGAAAGAAGCCGTGCAGTCCGCTCGCCGTCGTGCGCAACTCACTGTCAGCGTCGATGTCGTCGAGCCACTGTGCGACGGATCTGCGTCCGATGGCGGCCGCAATCGGCGAATTCCACCGCCGCTCCGCCCACCGGTATTCCTGAATGAGAGGACGCAGTTCGCGCGCGAGCCGCTCCCATCCGCGTCCCGCCGTCGGAGCGACCAGCTTCACCTCGCCCCGTTTGTCGGCGCGCGCGTGGGAGAATCCGCTTCGCAGGATCGCGACCTGGCGAAGTCCAAGTTCGTCGGCCAGCGCGCGGATGGCCTTCTGATCCTGGTCGATCATGTCTCCGCCAGCCTCTGCATGCTGGCCTTCGACGAACCCGTCGCGGATGGTCCAGACGCGTCCACCGACCCGGTCCCGAGCCTCGACGACCGTGACCGCGGCACCCATGGCTGCCAGGTCGCGTGCGGCAACCAGCCCTGCCAGTCCCGCACCCGCGACGAGGACCGACGTGCCACCGAGACTCGAGTCCGCTGCCATGCACCAACTCTATTGGAAAGGGCCACGGAGCGGCGATAGACTTTCGCCCATGTCCCACACCAACGCCATGTTTCGTTCGGCGGGAAGGGCAGCGGCAC
>JBEBGB010000499.1:0-4117 GCA_040081675.1 Vicinamibacterales bacterium | reverse complement strand
CTCTGCGCGTCGGCATCGGGTGAAACGCTCCAGGGCACGTGGAAGCTCGTCGCGGCGGAGGATCTCCGAGCCGACGGCACGGTCGCCCGCTACCCCTGGGGCCGGCGTCCCATCGGCGCCATCGTCGTCGAAGGCGGGTCATGCTACGTGCAGATCATGTCGGGCGACGTGCCGACCTTCTCGCCGGCAGGGTCATCGGTGAACGAGCAGATGAAAGCCTCGCTCCTCAGCTCCTACATCGCGTACACGGGCCCGTGCACGTTCGACGATGCGGCGGGGACGACGACGATGAAGGTGGAGGCGGCGTGGCGACCCGACTACGTCGGTACATCGCAAACCAGGCTGTACCGATTCGAGGGGAACAGGATGCTGTACGGGCCGGCGCCCAACTCCATTCGCAGTGGCGCCGAAACCCTGACTCGCCGCCTGACCCTCGAACGACCCTGAAGGAGGCGCCGTTGTAGTTGCCGTGCGGTCGTCAGGCCATGGCGCCGTAGCCGATCACTGCGAGAGCGCTCGCGAGAGCGACCAGCTGCCGGACGGGATGAGGGACACTTGACGGAGAACCGTTGAATCCCTGTATGTGGCGCTGAGTACAATCCCGCCAACCGCGCCCCGGGTCCGACACACCTCACCGGCTAGCGCATTCGGGCACACATTGGTGGAGCGAGTATGAAGTCCGGTAACCGGCTGGTCTACCAGGGAACGTTGCTGTTCTTCCTGTCGCTGCTCACCGGCCTGCTGCTGGTCGCCAGCCCATCGTTCGTGGCCAATCCGCGCGGGGTACTCGCGGGGCACCTAGAAGCGGCGATGAACGGCATGTTCGTCATGGTGGTCGGTCTGTTCTTCCACAGGATTCGGCTCTCGGTACGGTTTCAACTACCACTTGTGGAACGCCGGGAATCGCGGTCGCGCTCTGGTGGCGGCTCGAGTGGCTCCGGGCGAAATCTGGCGGTGAGGCAGGGATTCGAACTCGACGAGGGGCGTTTTCTAACTGGTTGATGGCGCGCGACTTCTGGCTCTAACCATCAGCTGAATCAATGGGTTAACCCCTGTCGCCTTGTTCTCTGGCGTTCACCCGAATCCAACCGATTCCACCGGAGTTTTGGAGATATTTTGGCAACGGTCACTCGGCTAGTTGTCGAGGATGAGCACACGGTCTTCCTGAAAACGATCATCCCGAGTCGCAAAGCGACGAAGCAGTACCTGGATGAGGGTTCCGACAATGAAGCTTGATGCTGAAGAGAAGGCGCTGCTCGAATCCGTCGAGCATGGTGAGTGGAAACCTGCCGCGGGAGGCAAACGGGTACGCAGCAAGTACTCCGCCTATGCGAAGGCGACGTTTCGGAAGGACCGGCGGTTGAACATCCGGTTGTCGGGTAAGGACCTGGAAGCAATCCAGAAGCGGGCGCTGACTGAGGGGTTGCCCTATCAAACGCTGATCTCGAGCCTGCTGCACAAGTTCGCCGCTGGACGGCTCAAGGAAGTCTAGACCCCGGATCGAGGTATCGCCACACGAGGTCAGCCGCGAGGAAGGCTCATTTTCGGTGTCGGCCAGCAGGGCCACGCGGAGATGGACCGGGACAGGAACCTGGTCGGGTCAGCCTATTGGGCTTCCCCTTCAAGTGCATACACTGCCGCCACCAGCGCCTCGGCGTCAGCCGGCGAGACCCTCATCCGGTAGGCGACATACTCGGCGGGGCCGAGACTCGCCCGTTCCATGCCCGCCTCGTCTTCCATCCAACGTTTCGCCGCCAGCACTTGACTTCGATTCTCTGCGATCGGTTCTGTCATCTGCGTGTTCCCCTCAGCAACACTTACTCGATTCAGCGTGCGTGTTCGTGGAGACGGCCTCAGACGCCCGTGCTCATGTTAAACTTTCAGCCGCTATCGTTAAATAACGCGCGAGCCTATTTAAGCTTCGGCAAATACAGACTGATGGAGCGAGGAGCGACCGGTCGATTCGAGATCGCACGCGCGGGCGGCGAAGAGGTCCGGGCATTCGTGCCGAACCCGCTCCCGCCAACGCCGGCGCTTGAGCTCAGCGGCAGCCGACAACGGCTGCTCGAACGCGCGACGCTCGCCTTGGGTCGACTCGACAGCATAACGACTCTCTTGCCCGACCCGCAATTGTTCCTGTACGCCTACGTGCGTCGCGAGGCGGTGCTCTCTTCCCAGATCGAGGGCACACAGTCTTCCCTGTCAGACCTGCTCCTTTTTGAACTCGACGAAGCGCCGGGCGTGCCATTTGACGACGTCGTCGAGGTGTCGAACTACGTGGCCGCGCTGGAGCATGGAATGAAGCGGCTACGGTCGGGATTCCCGTTGTCGAATCGTCTGATCCGCGAGATGCACCAACAACTGCTCGCGCGCGGTCGTGGAAGCGAGAAGCAACCTGGCGAGTTCCGCCGATCGCAGAACTGGATCGGAGGCACACGGCCGGGCAACGCGCACTTCGTGCCGGCTCCCCCCGCGCTCGTCGACGACTTGATGTCAGCGCTCGAGCGCACGTTTCACGCCCCGGAGGCAGGGTATCCGGTCCTGGTCACCGCTGCCCTCGCGCACATGCAGTTTGAGACGATCCATCCGTTTCTGGATGGCAATGGTCGTATTGGGCGATTGCTGATCCCGTTGTTGCTGCACGACGCGGGCGTGCTGCAGCAGCCGCTCCTGTATCTGAGCCTGTACTTCAAGCAACATCGCAACGAGTACTACCGATTGCTCGATCGGGTCCGAACTGTCGGCGACTGGGAGGCGTGGCTCGACTTCTTCCTCGAGGGTGTCACGGGGACTGCAACCAGCGCCGTGGAGACAGCGCAGCGCCTGGTTGCGCTGTTCAAGCGAGACACCACTCGCGTGCAGAGCGCGGGACGGAGCGCAGCGACGATGCTTCGGGTGCTGCAGGCGTTTCATGAACGGCCTGTGATCACGCTCAATGAGGTGTCACGGCGGACCGGCCTATCGTTCCCCACGTCGGCCAAGGGCGTGAAGGCGCTGGTGGATGTCGGCTTGGTGCGGGAGCTCACCGGTAACCGGCGGAATCGGGTCTTCGCCTACGACGAGTATGTGGCGATCATGGGCGAAGGGACGGAGCCCGGTTAACGTGGGTCTGCAACGGCGCTAGACGCAGGCGTTCGGAGATTCGTCGTGTTCATTGATAGTGAACGACACTCGCTCCTGAACCTGTCTCGGTTCAAGGCGCACCTCAAGGCAGTTAGGGCTTGAGCAGCGCGTTGTGGAGTGTCTTCCCAATTCGCGTCGAGAGCCGCGCGATAGCCACAAGTCCGGCCGAGGCTGCAACGAGCGGTTGGCGGTGAGCCAGGGATTCAAACTCGACGAGGGCGTTCTTCAAGTAGCTGATGGCGCGCGACATCGCATGTATCGCCTTTGCAGGCGGCACTCACCTCAAACGTCCAGATTTCGGGTTGCGCCATTCTCTGGCAAGCTCGACTCATGGAGAAAGGCGGTCAATCGGGCTGATGATCCTCCTGCCGAACGGCCAGCGACATCGAGAGCGGCACGTCCTGACGCACTCGAAGTCGGCGGCGCAACGATGGGGGCAGGATCGGGAGCGGCACCTGCTGCAACACGGTCTGCCGAAGCCAAAGAAGTAGGTTCCAACTCTCAAAGAGTTCGCACCAAGGTTTGTGGATGGCCACGCGCGTGCGAACCGACTGAAGCCAAGCGGGATTGCCGCGCAGGAGGTGCTGCTTCGAGTGCGTGAACAACGCCTTAACGGTGTTGAGCGTGCTGCTCAAGAAGGCGGTCGAGTGGGGCGTGATCGACCGGATGCCGTGCACGATTCGGCTACTGAAGATTACGAGGTGGGCGGCCACCTCTTACGATTTCGACCAGTACGAGTGTCTGGTCGAAGCGGCACGAGCGGTCGATCGAACGGCGGAGCTGATCGTGCTACTGGGTGGTGAGGCGGGCCTGCGGTGCGGAGAGATGATGGCCCTCGAATGGAGGGACGTCGACTTGACGAACCGCCAGCTTTGCGTCCAGCGGTCGGAGTGGAATGGCGAGGTCACGTCTCCGAAGGGTGGGCGACTGCGCTACGTCCCGCTGACCGTGCGGCTCATGTCGGCACTTCGTGAGCATCGTCACCTGAAAGGTC
>JBEBGB010000498.1:0-4119 GCA_040081675.1 Vicinamibacterales bacterium | reverse complement strand
TCCGGGAGATCTGTGACGGATGGATGTGACCGACGTTCTCAGCGATCGGCGGGCTGCCCCGAGGGGCATGCAGCAGATGCTGGTGGCGTCGCTCGCCGCACACGCCGTCCTGTTTGCGGGGTTCCTCTTTGCGCCTGGCGGCTGGTTCGACTCGCAGAAAGCCGCGCCGAAGACCGTCATGACCATTACCCTCGGCGGTGGCAACGAAGGGCCTGTCAACGGTGGCATGACATCGGTCAGCGCTCGGGCGGTCCAAGTGCAGACGCCGCTGGACGAGCCGAAGCGACCCGAGCCGGTTCGCGCACCCGCGGCAAAGGTTCCCGAAATGACGGTGCCGATTCCCAAGAAGCCTCCCGTCAAGGCTCCTCCGCCGCCGAAGGTGGCGCAGGCACCAGACGATGCCGTGGGAAGGACGCCGACGAAGGGAGCCGAAACTCGTGTGGGAACGGCATTTGCTGAGACCGGGGCCCGAGGGCAAGGATTTGGGTTGTCAACGGGCGGCGGTCAGGGCTCCGGCTCGAAACTCGACGTGGCCGACTTCTGTTGCCCCGACTACATCATCCAAATGGTCGACCGTGTGCGATCGACCTGGGTGGCGCGGGCGGAGGTGCCCGGGTTGACGATCGTGAAGTTCACCATTCAACGCGACGGCATTATCACCGG
Source organism: Vicinamibacterales bacterium (assembly GCA_040081675.1). Taxonomy (GTDB): domain Bacteria; phylum Acidobacteriota; class Vicinamibacteria; order Vicinamibacterales; family CAVVIG01; genus CAVVIG01. The sequence continues at coordinate 3,456 of JBEBGB010000498.1, read as the reverse complement.
GGCCGAAGTCGAGAAGTCGAGCGGCTACACGGCCCTTGATATTGCGGCGCTGCGAGCCGTGATCGGAACGCGGCAACTGCCGCCGTTGCCGACCGGCTATCCGAATGCATCGCTCGGCGTTCACCTCAATTTCGATTACCTCAGATGAAACGGACACTCCTGTACACACGATGAAACGGATATTTCCCGCCATCGCTGCTGCCGTCGTCATCATCGCCGCGCCGGCGGCGCAGCAGCCCTCGCCCACTCCGGCACAGCAGCCGAACGAGATCAGCACGACCATCAGCAGCGATACGTCGGGTAGCGCGCCGCGCTTCGCGGTGCCCGACTTCATCGCGTTGTCCAAGGACGCCGAAACCGTCGAGGCCGCACAGACGATCGGACGCGTCCTCTGGGAAGACCTGAACTTCGAACGCGAGTTCGCGCTCATTCCCAAGGATGTCGTCGCGACCATTCCGGCCGCCACCTCGCTGACCGACGTCCCCTTCGATCGCTGGCGCGAGATCAATGCCGACGGCGTCATCGTCGGCACCGTCGCCAAGACCGACCTTGGCGTGCGGGTCGACGTGCGACTGTTCAATGTGCGGAGTCGCCTGGCGGCGTTCTCGCGCGAATACAGCGGCTCGGTCGCGAATCGGCGCCTGTACGCGCACACGATCGCCGACGAGATCCACCAGCAGCAGCGCGCGCTGCGCGGAGTGGCCCGGACCAAGCTGACGTTCAATTCAGACCGGGACGGCGAGCAGATGCCGGGGATGGTCCAGAGCCGAGGCGTGAAGGAAATCTACATTGCGGACTACGACGGCGAGAACCAGCGCCGTGTCACCACGCAGCGTTCGCTGAACATCAACTCCACGTGGTCGCCGGATGCACGCTCGATCGCCTACACCTCTTACCGACGAGGAGCGCCAGCGATCTTCGTGTCGAACATCTATCAGGGCACGCTCGACGAACCCACGAAGGGCGCGGCGGGCCAGGCGTTTCTGCCCGCGTGGTCGCCGGACGGTACTCGCATCGCGTTCACGTCGACGCGCGACGGGAACTCGGAGATCTACGTCACGAATCGGGACGGCTCGGGTGTACGACGGTTGACCAACAGTCCGGCTATCGACAGCACGCCAACCTGGTCGCCCACCGGCACGCAGGTCGCCTTCACCTCCGACCGCACCGGAACGCCGCAAATCTACGTCGTCGGCGCGGATGGCCTTGGTCTGCGGCAGATCACCCACGAGTCGTATGCCGATCGGCCAACCTGGTCGCCGGCGCCCTACAACGAAATTGCATTCACATCGAGAACAGGGCCCGGCAACGACATCAAGGTCATGGAGTTGGCGAGCGGTCAGGTGCGACAGCTCACCTTTGGCGAGGGGACGAACGAGAGCCCGTCGTTTTCGGCCAACGGCCGGCACATCGCGTTCATGTCCACGAGATCGGGGAAGTCACAGATTTTCACCATCAGCAAGGATGGCAAGGATCTGCGTCAGATCACGAGAGTGGGCAACAACTTCCAGCCAGACTGGTCGAAATAGCGTGCCGCCGGGGTTCGCGCAAGGATTGAAATGGCGCGCCGTCGGGCGCGCGCAAGGAGGTGAGCTAGTGAAACGGATGAGTTCAAACGGCGCGATCGCAGTGCTGATGTTGTGTTCGCTGACAATCGCCGCGTGTTCCGGCAAGAAACCTCCTGTCGCACGCCCCGCGCCCCCTCCATCGGCCGCAGCCGGAGGCGCCGCATCGACACGACCGCCAGCACCGCCTGAACCGGTCGCCGAACCAACCATCGTGCCGCCGGAACCGATCCGCGACGACAACATCAACTCAGCCTCGCTGATCGACCTGAATACGAATTCGCCGCTCAAGCCGGCGTACTTCGACCTGGACAGCAGCGAGCTGAACAGTGAGGCGCAACGCGCGCTGAACGAGAACTCGACGCTGCTCAAGCGGTACGCAAATTGGACCGTGGCGATCGAAGGACATTGCGACGAGCGTGGGACAGCCGAGTACAATCTGGCGCTGGGCGAACGGCGCGCGGTGGCGGCGCGAGCCTACCTGGTTTCGCTCGGCATCTCCGCTGATCGGCTGCGGACCGTGAGCTACGGCAAGGAGTTCCCCTTCGACCCAGGCCACGACGATGCAGCCTATGCAAAGAACCGCCGTGCGCATTTCGTCATCACGGCAAAGTGATTTTATGCAGATGCGATTGACAGGCGCGGTTCTGAGCGTGGCGCTGGCCACAGTGTTCGCGGCTCCAGCTCTCGCCGCCGACAAGGAAACGCGGCAGATGATGGCCGACATCAGGATTCTGCAGGAGCAGTCGCAACAGCTGCAGAACCTGATTGCCGCGGTGAACGAGACCATCAAGGCCGTGAACGTTCGCATCGACGAGCAGACCGGCGCGACCCGGAAGTCGTTCGCCGATCAGAAGCTCGTGATCGACGCTCTCGCCAACGACCTTCGCATCGTTCGCGAGAAGGTCGACGACAACAACGTCAGGGTCGGATCGCTTGGTCAGGAACTCGATGCACTGCGACAGTCGGTCACGGCACTGAGCCTGGCGCGGCCCGCCGCCGCACCTGAGCCCGACCCCACGTCAAGCCTCGACCCTTCAGCGACTCCCGCGTCGACGCCTGCACCCACTGGCGCCGCTGCCGTTGGCGAGTCTCCCCAGAAGCTGCTCGATAGCGCGCTCGCCGACTACTACGCCGGACAATACGACCTGGCCATTCTCGGCTTCGAGTCGTACGTGAAGACGTTTCCGCAGTCGCCTCGGGCGTCGTTTGCCCAGTTCCACGCGGGCAACTCCCAGATGCAACTGGGCAAGTACGAGCCGGCCATTGCCGCCTTCGACGTGGTGATTCGCAACTACGCGAGGAGCAACGAGGTTCCCGACGCGTATGTGAAGAAGGGCACGGCGCTCAAGACGCTGAAACAGACCGACGCGGCGCGCGAAGCATTCGAGTTCGTGCTCAAGAATTTTCCAGACAGCGTCGCCGCGACGGTGGCGCAGCAACGACTGCAGGAACTTCTCCAGCAGAAACCATAACGCACGAGATCCCGAAGGGACGTTTCGACGATGGGCAGCGTAAACAAGGTGATTCTGGTCGGCAACCTCGGGCGAGACGCCGAAGTGCGTTACACGCCTGGCGGCGCAGCGGTCGCACGGTTCAGCATCGCGACAACCGAGGTGTGGAACGACAAGTCGGGGCAGCGCCAGGAGCGCACCGAGTGGCACAACATCGACCTGTGGGGCAAGCAGGCCGAGTCGCTCAGCGAATACCTGGTCAAGGGCAAGCAGGTCTACGTTGAAGGCCGCTTGCAGACCGACGAGTACACCGACAAGGAAGGCCAGAAGAAGAAGAGCACCAAGGTGCGCTGCGAGCGCGTGGTGCTGCTTGGTGGTGGCAGCCGCGGAGGCGGCGGTTCATCCGAGCGTAGCGAGCGCAGCACCGGCGGCGGCGG
>JBEBGB010000497.1:0-4119 GCA_040081675.1 Vicinamibacterales bacterium | reverse complement strand
GACGCGGGAATGCGTGTGCCCTTCACAATCGCCATCATCGTGGGCGTGCAGACGCGTCGAGGCACCGACGTGAGCGTGCGCATGGACGTCTGGCTGCGCCGTCCGCGATCGCCTTGCGCTCGGCTGCTCTGCGAGGGCGCTCTCCGACGGACGCTCGTTCACTCGAAAACGCGTGGCCGACACGCCGGCACGGAGCACGCGTTCGGCGTCGACCGAAGATCGGTCCACTGCGAGGCTTCCGAGCGCAGCGCGCAGATCCTCGAGCGGAAGCCCCGCGTCGAGAAACGCGCCAAGCACCATGTCGCCAGAGATGCCCGAGAAGGCATCAAAGTACAGGACCTTCACTTAGTGGTCCGATCGCGAAATAGCTCGGCATTCGTCCGGCGCTGCATCCCGCGCTGCTGCGTTGCTCTTCACTCCAATACTCCCGGTATTCTCGTTCGTCACGCCTTGCCTCGCGGGCGCATCGCCGCCCTCGGTGCACGAGCCATCTCGCGATCTGACCACTAAAGCTGCCCCATCTCCTTCAGACTGCAGTACTCCACTTCGCCCAGGACGATATGGTCGACCAGTTCGACGCCCATGAGCGTCCCGGCCGCTCGCAACCGTCGTGTCAGCTCCACATCGTCGGCACTCGGCGTGGGATCGCCAGACGGATGGTTGTGAAAGGCGACCACGGCAGTCGCCGCACCGAGCATCGCTTCTCGAAAGACATCGCGAGGTTGCACGATGGTCGAGTTGAGCGTGCCAGACGCGATTACCGAGGTGCGCAAGACTCGATGCTTGCTGTCCAGTAGCACGATTCCGAACTGCTCCACTGAGCGTGCGCCGTAGGTGGGCAGCAGAAACTCTGCCGCCTCTCGCGGACTGCGCAGCTGCACGCGGGCACCATGTCCGTGCGTCAGCGTGCGACGTCCGAGTTCGAGCGCTGCCACGACCTTCGCCGCGCGAGCAGGACCAACACCGCTGATGCGCGCGAGGTCGTCCGCCTTCGAGCGCGCCAACCCACGAACGCCGCCGGTACATCGCAGCAACTCGTTGGCGAGCCCAAGCGCACCAGCTCGCCGTGTACCGCTGCCAACGACGAGCGCGACGAGTTCGTTGTCGCCCAGCGCAGCCGCTCCATTTCGGAGCAACTTCTCGCGCGGACGGTCGTCTGGCAGCAAGTCTTTCATCGTACTACAGCGGAAACGGAACGCGTATACTTCCAAGGATGTCGTCGCGCGTGTGTGCCCTGCTTGCTCTGTGTCTCGCTGTTGGTCTCAGCATTGGCTGTGGAGGCGAGCCACCAGAGAAAGAAATTCAGCAGGCACAGAACGCGGTCGACGCGGCCGCGGCTGCCGGTGCCGAGACGTACGCCGCCGAAGAATTTGCGGCGGCCAAGCTGGCCCTGACGAATGCCACGAGTGCTGTCGAGCAACGCGACTACCGCCTCGCCTTGAATGACGCGTTGGATAGCAGGGAACGCGCGCAGAACGCGGCGAAGGAAGCCACCGCTGCCAGAGCGGCCGCACGTGCCCGGGCCGAGGCCGCCCTCAGCGAAGCCGACGCGGCACTGGCCAACGCACAAGACAAGCTCAGAGCCGCCGAAGAGCGTAAGCTTTCGGCTCGGGTACTCGGTGCGCCGCGCAGCGCCATCAACACAGCAGTCACCAGCCTGCAAGAAGCGCACGCAGCGTTCGACCAAGGTCGCTTCGTCGAAGTGCCAGCCAAAGCCAAGGCTGCAACTGCCTTGCTTACCGCACCATTGGAGCAACTGGAGGCTGCGGCAGCGGCGCCAGTCCGTCGCCGGCGCTAACGTTCCTCAGCAGGAACTGCGTCGGCCCACGGGTCGAGTGCCTGAAGAAACTGCCTCCAACCCCTTCGACTGACGCGACTCATCTCGACTGACGCGACTCATCGCGGCAACGGGCGCAGCCACTCCCCTTCGCACAGCACTTCCGCCCAGCCGGTGAGATAGACGCTTTCGTCGGTCCACTCGACGCGCTGCGTTCCACCTGGCGCCTCGACCTCTGCCACGCGCGCGGCGCCACCGAACGCGGCGGCGACGACAAGCGACGCGCACGAGCCGGTGCCGGAAGACGAGGTCGGACCGCAGCCCCGTTCCCAGATACGAATCCGAACGCGTGTCGGGCTGTCAACCTGCACGAACTCGACATTCGTCCCCTCGGGAAAGTGCGCATGATGCTCGAGGGCCGCACCCACCCGGTTGAACCGCTCATCGTCTGGAAGCGGGCCAAGCACGATGAACTGCGGATTGCCGATGTTCAGAGACACGCCGTCCAGCACTTCCCCGCCTGCTTCGAGCCGTGCGGGCTGGATGTTTGTTGGCAGACCCATCGCGGCACGAAACAGCTGACGCGTACCATCGCGCTCGAGCCGGGTCAGTGTCTTCACGCCGCCTTCGGTGTCGATGGTGAGTTCGAGCGATGACGCCGTGTCGTGCAGGCCGAGCCACGCGCCAAGGGCTCGCACGCCGTTGCCCGACACCTCCGCACGCGAGCCGTCGGAGTTGAGCAGCACCATCGAGGCGCCGGCGGGACCCGGCGTGTAGAGAATCAGACCATCGGCCCCAATGCCCGTATTTCGATGACACATCTCCCGAGCCAGCGCCGGCAGCGAGACACCATCGACCGATGCCCGAAGCACGTAGAGGAAGTCGTTGCCGTACGCGTGCGCTTTCGCGAATCGAATCATTTGCGGCAGAACCCAAGCAAGTGCCAACCAAAGCGTTCAACCAGCGGACGCGGGAGCGCGTTGAAGGTACCGACAAAGAGCTGGTTGTAGACAGCACCCTTCCATCCGCCGTGCAGCCTCGACTTCACGGGAAATCGCTCGGGCACAATCCGGACAGTCTTGAACCCCGATAACAGTCGTTGAAACTCGCCGATGCTGTATTTCAGCAAGACCGGCGCGTCCTCATGCTCGAGCCCTACCTTCATCAGCTTCGACAAGGCATTGAGCCACGAGACACGGTTGTAGCACTGAAAGATCGCCTCGCCGCCAGGCTTCAGAACTCTTCGCACCTCGTCGACCAGACGCTGCGGCTCGGAGGTGTACTGCACGACACCATGCGCGAACACCAGGTCGAAGGTTCCGTCGGCAAATGGAAGCGCTTCGCCATTCGCCACACGGAGATCCGCCGAGAGGCCCTGCTGCTCGAAGTTGGCTCGAGCCAGGTCGATCGCCGCGCTGGCGAGATCCACGCCTGTGCAGACGGCCCCGCCCTTCGCGAACCGAGCGAGGTCGACTCCGGCGCCGCATCCGACGTCGAGCACCGCCTTGCCTCGGTACGCGTTGAAGTCGACGAGACGAAGCAGGTGGTGGAGCTTTTCGAAGTGATACTGATCCAGGTCGTCGAAGAATCCGCGCGAACCAACCGGGTGCGTGGTGATCTCGAGATCGTGAATGCGCTCGTTCCAATAGGTGCGGACTTCGTCGATGCTCGCCACGCGATAGATACTATAACGTCCGCCCTGCAGCCCTCACATGCCACACGCCCTTCATCGCGACCTCGACCGACTGAGCACGGAGACCTTCGATGTGCTCGTCATCGGCGGCGGCATCTACGGGCTCACCACTGCGTGCGACGCGGCGCAGCGCGGCCTCAGCGTTGGCCTCATCGAAGCCAGCGACTTCGGCAGCGGGACTACCTTCAATCATCTCCGCACCATTCACGGCGGGCTTCGCTATCTGCAGACCTTCGACCTTGTCCGCGCCCGCGGGTCGATTCGCGAACGTCGCGCACTGGCGCGTGTCGCACCGTGGGCGGTGCGTCCACTTCCCTTCGTGTTGCCACTCCGTCGGTCTGTCACGCGCGGTCCGCTGGCCATGCGTGCGGCGTTCGCCCTCGACAGCCTCGTGGCCTCAGACCGGAACGATGACCTGCCAGAGTCGCTCCATCTCCCAGCAGGCAGGGTCGTCTCCCGCCAGGCAGCCCTCGCGATGGCTCCCGAACTTGCGGGACAGGACATTGTTGGCGCGGCGGTCTGGTACGACTTCGTGACGTGGGACGCGGACCGACTCACCTTCTCGTGGGCCTTGGCCGCCAGCGAGCATCATGCGACGCTGGCCAACTACGTCGAGGCGACTGGACTTGTCGCTGAACAGGGACGCGTG
>JBEBGB010000064.1:0-14947 GCA_040081675.1 Vicinamibacterales bacterium | reverse complement strand
TCCAAGCAAAGGCGGCGATTATAGTCGCGGAAATTTCAACGAGTCAACGAGCGATCCGGAAGCAACCAGCGACCTTGAGACCTTAGACACCACTTCGCGTGAAATGGACCTCGCGCGAAATGACAGCCCGCTCAGGCGTGCTCCCCACCGCCAATGCGCATCCCGTAGAACGACCGCCACACGAAGTACATCGAAACGGCGAAAAATACCGCCGCCAGCGCGCGCGTCAAGCCAGGGCCTGACTCGGACAACCGCACCGCCAGCTCCACCGCAAGCAAGCCGAACAACGTCGTGAACTTGATCACGGGGTTCATGGCCACCGACGACGTGTCCTTGAACGGGTCGCCAACCGTGTCGCCCACCACCGTCGCCGCGTGCAACGGCGTGCCCTTCATCTTCAGCTCAACCTCGACGATCTTCTTCGCGTTGTCCCACGCACCGCCGGCGTTGGCCATGAAGATGGCTTGATACAGGCCAAAGAGCGCGATCGACATGAGGTAGCCGATGAAGAAGAACGGCTCGAAGAACGCGAACGCCAGCGTGGAGAAGAACACCGTCAGGAAGATGTTGAACATCCCCTTCTGTGCGTACTTCGTGCAGATTTCGACGACCTTCTTGCTGTCTTCGACTGACGCCTTCTCGACGCCGTCAAGCTTGATGTTCGCCTTGATGAACTCCACCGCGCGATACGCGCCGGTAGTTACCGCCTGCGCAGACGCGCCGGTGAACCAGTAAATCACCGCGCCGCCCGTGATCAGCCCGAGCATGAAGGGCGGATGCAGCAGCGACAGCTTGTCCAGGTTCGTGGTCAGCCCGTTGGTCAGCGCCACGATGATCGAAAAGGTCATCGTGGTCGCACCGACAACCGCCGTGCCGATGAGCACCGGCTTCGCCGTGGCCTTGAACGTGTTGCCGGCGCCGTCGTTCTCTTCGAGCAGGTCCTTCGCACGCTCGAAGTTCACGTTGAAGCCGTATTCACGCTTGAGGCTGTCCTTGATGCCCGGAATCTGCTCGATGACGGACAGCTCAAACACCGACTGCGCGTTGTCCGTGACCGGACCGTAGGAATCGACCGCGATCGTGACGGGGCCCATCCCGAGGAATCCGAACGCCACCAGACCAAACGCGAACACTGCAGGCGCGAGCATGAGGTCGGCAAGGCCGAACAGACTGACGTAGTAGCCAAGTCCCATCAGCACGACGATGCTCAGGCCGAGCCAGTAGGCGCTGAAGTTGCCCGCCACAAAACCAGACAGGATGTTCAGCGACGCGCCACCTTCCCTCGACGACGCCACGACTTCGCGCACGTGGCTCGATTCGGTCGACGTGAAGACCTTGACCAGCTCGGGGATGATCGCCCCGGCCAGCGTGCCGCAGGTGATCACGGTCGAGAGCTTCCACCAGAGGCTGCCGTCGCCAAGGGTCGGGATGAGCACGTAGGAGGCGACATAGGTCGCCACGACCGAGACGATCGAGGTGAGCCACACGAGGCTCGTGAGCGGAGCCTCGAAGTTCATCTTGTCCACGCCTTCGTACTTGCTCTTGGCCATGGCCTCGTTGGCAAAGTACGAGAGACCACTCGCGAGCACCATGACGATGCGCATCATGAAGATCCAGACAAGCAGCTGAACCTGCACCTGCGGGTCGTGCACCGCCAGCAGGATGAACGAGATGAGCGCGACGCCCGTGACACCGTAGGTCTCGAAACCGTCGGCGCTCGGACCGACCGAGTCGCCCGCGTTGTCACCCGTGCAGTCGGCAATCACGCCCGGGTTCCTGGCGTCGTCTTCCTTGATGTTGAAGACGATCTTCATCAGGTCGGCGCCAATGTCGGCGATCTTCGTGAAGATGCCGCCTGCGATACGCAGCGCCGCGGCGCCCAGCGACTCGCCGATGGCGAAGCCAATGAAGCACGGCCCGGCGTAGTCGCCCGGAATGAACAACAGAATCATCAGCATGAGCAGCAGCTCGACGCTGATGAGCAGCATGCCGATGCTCATGCCGGCCTGCAGTGGAATCGCGTAGATCGGATACGGCTTGCCTCGCAGGCTGGCGAACGCCGCGCGCGAGTTCGCGAAGGTGTTGACCCGGATGCCAAACCAGGCGACGCCGTAGCTGCCCGCGATGCCGATGAGCGAGAAGATCAGGATGACAGGCAGCGTGACGGCGATCGACTTGCCTTCGATCGGGTTCAACCATCCGTAATACGCCGAGATGATGACCGCGATGAACAGCCACAGGAGCATGATGAACCTGCCCTGTGTGATCAGATAGGTCTTGCAGGTCTCGTAGATCAACTCGGACACTTCGAGCATCGACTTGTGCACGGGCATGTTCTTGAGTCGATTGAACGACATCAACCCGAAGAGCAGACCGAGCGCACACACGAGAAGCCCGCTCAGCAGAAGCGTGTGACCGTCGATGCCGAGGAAATCCACTGACGCCAAATCCGGAACGACGAGCGCCGCTTCACCGCCACGACTGGCAGTTGTCGCCTCGGGCTGCGCGGCGAAGGCCATCTGCGGGGCGAGGGCAAGCACGCCGACGAATGTCGCCATCAGGGTCAGGCGACTGACAAGTCTCTGCACGGTCACGTTCACTCACCTCGTAAGAGATCCGGCTCAGGCCGGACCAAGCAAGACGACGGTCGTACCCAGGGGGACGACACGCTGTTACTAGAAAACGCCGGATTATACTCGGATCTCAGGCGCCGACGCGCCACCTTCTGCGTTTCGCACCTTCTCCGGCAACGCCATCCCCCCGGTCAGGAAAATCCGCAGCCCGTCCTCGACATCGATGTCGGGAAAGCTCACGCTGCCTCGCTCACAGATGACGATGTCGCCCAGGTACAAGTGGTTCGTGGGCACGTACACCGCAATCATGTCGACACGACCCTGCGCGCTCTCGGCCGTGAATTCCTTGGTGAGAAAGCCAAGCGAATAGCGGTCGCCGTCGCGAACGAGCACAACGCGCTTGAAGCCGGATTCGTTGTCTGGCGAGAACGCCATGGCCAATTGCTTCACCGGCGCGTAGATCGTGCGAAACACAGGCACCCTGAGCAGATAGCCGTCCACGCGCAGCAGCAGCCGCCTGCCAATGACGTTGGTCGCGACAGCACCCACCAGCAACACGCCCAACGCCGTCGTCAGAATCCCGAGTCCGGGCACCTGGCGTCCGAGGAGCCGTTGATAGAAGGTGTCGCTCAGACCGTCGACGATGCCGAAGATCCAGATGAACGCGGAAACGGTGATGAAGAGCGGAACAGTGACGAAGAAGCCCGCGATGAAGCTTCGGCGCACCCACAGCAGCATCAGACCATCCAACCGGCAAGGACGGCGACGAGCAGTGCAAGGCCTGCCGCGATGCGGTACCACGCAAAAGGCGCAAAGCCGACGCGACGCACGTACGCCAGAAAGGGACGCACGACAACGGCCGATGCAACAAATGCCATGACGAAGCCGACGGCCAGCTCGACGCTGCGGTCGGCGGTGATGTGGTCACGCACTTCCAGGGCGCTGTGCGCGAAGGTCGCCGCCAGCGTGGGCATGGCGAGAAAGAAGGAGAACTCCGCCGCTGTGCCGCGATCGAGTCCCATCAACATGCCGCCGACGATGGTCGCGCCCGAGCGCGACACGCCGGGCACGAGAGCCAGCACCTGGTACAGGCCGATGCCCAGCGCCTGCTTCGGTGTCGTGTCGTCCACCGACCGCGTGCGAGCCTGAAGTCCGTAGCGCTCGACGGCCAGCATGACGATGCCACCCAGGATGAAGGCCACCGCAATGGTCGTCACGCTCTTGTGCAGCACGGACTCGACAAAGTCGGACGCCAGGGCGCCGGCAACCAGCGCGGGTATCACGCCGATGACGAGCATCAACGCGAACCGGCGCGCTTCGGGCTTGCTCGGCAACCCGACGATGACATCGATCACCTTCTGGCGATACAGCCAGACGATCGCGAAGATGGAACCGAGCTGAATCATCTCGGTGAACACGCTGTTGGGATCGTCGAAACCGAGCAGTCGTTCGCCAACGAGCAGATGCGCGGTCGAGGAAACCGGCAGGAACTCGGTGAGTCCCTGCACGATCCCCAGGATTGCGGCCAGTACAACAGTCGACACGAAAGCAGTTACGACGCGCGGACTTTTCGCTGGGGCTTGGCGGTCTTGCGGGTCGGCTGTTGCGGCGCACCCGACGCCACGGCTCCGGCCACGGCGGGCGCATGCGCGGCGGCTCGAGTCGGGCCAACGCCGCGCCAGAACGTGACCACCGCGGCGGCCACGAACACGCTCGAGTAGGTGCCGGTGATGATGCCGACGATCATGGTGAACGCAAAACCTCTCAGCACTTCACCGCCGAAAAAGAAGAGCGAGACGACGCTCAACAGCGTGAGACCGCCGGTCAGAACGGTTCGGCCGAGTGTCTGGTTGATCGACTTGTTGATGACGTCCTTGAGCGAGTCGCGGCGCATGCCCCGCAGGTTCTCGCGGACACGGTCGAAGATGACGATCGTGTCGTTGGTCGAGTAGCCGGTGACCGTCAGGATCGCCGCGATCACGTTCAACGTGAGGTCGTAGCGGAAGAACGCCAGGAAGGCGACGACGACCAGAAGGTCGTGAATCGTGGCCACGACGGCGCCAACGGCGAAACTGAGCTGATACCTGAACGCGATATACACAAGGAGGCCTGCCAGCGACAGCACGGTCGCCACGAGACCGCGCTGCGAGAGTTCCTTGCCGACGGCCGGGCCGACGATCTCGGTGCCGACGACGGTTAAATTGCCCATGCCGCCAGACCGGATCGCCTTTTCGACAGCCTCAGATGTGCTGCTGAGCGACGCGCCGGACTCTTCGCCCACATGCGGCACGCGGATCATCTTGGTGCGCAGCGACGGCGCGCCGTAGGTCTGAACGACGGCGTCCTGGCCTCCGCCCGGGTAGTTGCGGTTGAGGGCCGTGCGAACCTGGTCGTCACTCGGCGCCGTGTCGAATTGCAGGAGCACCGACGTGCCGCCCGCGAACTCGATGCCGCGAGGCAGTCCCTTGGTCATGATGACGCCGAGACCGGCCAGGATCACAACCCAGGACAGCGCCACGGCGTGCCACCGCCAGCGCATGAAGTCGATGTTCGTCTTGTTCAGGATGTGCATGACCGTTAGATCGACAGCGTCGTCACCTGAGACTTGCGCGACAGCTCAAGCTCAAACAACGTCTTGGAAACGAAGGTGGCGGTGAACAGGTTGGAGATGAGACCGTAGAACAAGGTGACGGCGAAGCCGCGGATCGGCCCCGTGCCGAACTGGAAGAGGAACGCCGCCGAGATCAGCGCCGCGAGGTGCGTATCGATCAGCGTGAGAAACACGCGGCTGAAGCCGGCATTGATCGATGCGCGAACACCTCGCTGCGCCTCGAGCTCTTCCTTGATGCGCTCGAAGATCAGCACGTTCGAGTCGACGCCGATGCCCATGGTCAGCACCAGGCCGGCAATGCCCGGCAGGGTCATGACGCCGCCGACGTAGGCCATGAGGCCCAGCAGGATGACCAGGTTCAGGACCAGCGCGATGACGGCATTCACGCCAGCGGCCTTGTAGTACACCAGCATGAAGACCGCGATGAGGACCAGGCCGACAATCGACGCCAGCACACCCGAACGAATCGAGTCGGCGCCAAGGCTCGGACCAATCGTCTGCTCTTGCAGGTAGGTCAGGGTGGCGGGCAGAGAACCCGAGCGGAGGATGAGCGACAGGTTCTGCACTTCCTCCTGCGTGAAGCTGCCCGAGATCCGACCGTCGCCGGTAATGCGCGAGTCGATGCGCGGCGCGGATTGCACCTTTCCATCGAGCACGATGGCCAGGAACCGTCCGACGTTCTCGCCAGTGACCCTGCCGAACTTCGCTGCACCCTCGGAGTTGAGCGTGAACGCCACGGCTGGTCGGCCGTTCTCGTCCAGGGATGGGCGCGCGCTGCGCAGGTCTCGCCCGGTCACCGCCGCTACCTGCCGGACCATGTAGTAAACAGTGGATCCGGCGGCTTCAGCGCCGCTGCTGACACCCGGGATGATTTCCATTCCTGAAGGAACGACGCCACCAGGCGTCAGCGCCTCTTTGGCCGCTGACGGGCCTTGCTCGACGATCTTGAGTTCAAGTCGGCCGGTGGAACGGATGATTTCTTTCGCGCGGTTTACGTCCGTGACGCCGGGCAACTGCACCAGAATCTGGTCGCCGTTCGCGCCTTGCTGCGCGATGCTCGGCTCGGCCACGCCGAGTTCGTTGACGCGCCGTTCGATCGTCTCACGTGCCTGAACCACGGCCTCTTCGCGAAGCTGAATCGCGACGTTGGGCTTCAAGGTGAAGGTGTAGGTGCCGTTCACGCCAGAGTCGCGGTCGAAGTTCGCGCTCACTTCGTTGGCCGCGGTCCGGAACGCCGCGTCCTGGTCAGGACCGATGCCCTCGACTTTGAAGCTGCCGATGCCCGCGACCGCAATGTTGGTGTTGTTGATGCGCGCGGTGGACAGGAGCTCGCGAAGCCGCTCCATCTCCGTTTCGGCTTCGATCCTGAGCGCGTCGTCGGTTTGAACCCGAAGGACGAGGTTCACGCCGCCCTTGAGGTCCAGACCCAGCTTCAGGATCCGATCCGTGAGGATCTTGGGGCCTGTGATGCCGAAGCGTGCTGCGACGATCGGGTAGACCCCGACGGCAGAAAAGATCAGGGTGACGACGACAACAGTGACAAGTTTCCAGCGCAGGTTAGACATATGGCTTACTGGTTTGAAGTGTCCACGACAGCTGGCTGCCCTTGATACCCACCGATGGCCGCCCGCGCGACATTGATCCTGACCTTCTCGGCAACCTGAAGCTGGACCGCTTCAGCGCTGACCTTCGTGACCTCACCGTAGATCCCGCCAGTCGTAATGACGCGGTCGCCGACCTTGAGGCCTTGCTGGAACGTCTGGACCTTGGCCTGCTTGCGCTTCATCGGCTGCAGGATGACGAAATAGAAGATCCCCACCATCACCGCAAACAGAATGAGGGGCGGGAGCATTCCCCCATCCGGAGGTGCACCCATGGCGAAGAGGGGACGAGCGAACATCATCATTGGAGCGCGACTCATTCCGCGGGGTCATTCGCCGCGGCTCGGCGGGACACGCGTCGCATGAACGCGAGCTTGAAGGCCTCGAACCGCCCGAACGCTATAGCGTTCCTGATGCGCTCCATCGTGTCAAGGTAAAAGCGCAGGTTATGCAACGTGTTAAGGGTCGATGCGTTGATCTCGCCGGCATTGAAAAGATGCCGCAGATACGCCCGCGAACATGTTCGACAGGTGTAGCAGTCGCAGTCTGGATCGAGGGGTCGGTCGTCCTCCGCATAGCGAGCGTTCTTGATGTTGATCTTCCCTTCGCTGGTGAAGAGCTGACCGTTGCGGGCATTGCGGGTCGGCAGCACACAGTCGAACAAATCGATGCCTCGCGCCACCGCCTCGAGCAGATCCTCGGGCGTTCCCGCCCCCATCAGATAGCGCGGACGATCGACCGGCAAGTACGGAGTGGTCTGGCCAACCAAGTCGTACATGACAGGTGGTGGCTCTCCAACGCTGAGACCGCCGATGGCGTAGCCCTCGAAGCCGAGTGCCACGGTCGCTTCGGCGCTCTCGCGACGAAGTTCGGGAAACACGCCGCCCTGGACAATGCCGAACTGCGCCTGCCCGGGGTTGGTCACGGTCACGTCGGCGACGGTGCCGGCTCGCAGGGCGAACTGCCGCTCCCGCGCCCGCGCCGCCCAGCGCACGGTGCGAGCCATCGACTCGCGGGCGGTCTCGACGGTGGCGGGGTACGCGAGGCACTCGTCGAGCACCATGGCGACATCTGATCCGAGCTGCGCTTGAATGTCGGCGGCCTTTTCCGGCGTCAGCAGGTGCGACGAGCCGTCGAGGTGCGACTTGAAGCGAGCACCCGTTTCATCGATCGTGCGTCGATCGGACAGGCTGAACACCTGGTAGCCCCCGCTGTCGGTCAGGATGGGTTTGTCCCAGCCGATGAAGCGGTGAAGGCCACCGCGCCTGGCGATGAGGTCATCACCCGGACGGAGATAGAGGTGATAGGTGTTGCCCAGCAGGATCTGCGAACCGGACGCTTCGAGATCGCGGAACGTGATGCCCTTCACAGCGCCTTGCGTGCCGACGGCCATGAAGGCCGGCGTCTCGACACGGCCGTGAGGCGTCGTCATCACTCCGGCGCGGGCGCGACCGTCGGTCTGCGTGAGGGTAAAGGCGAAGGCGTCGTGGTCCGGCGTCATGGCGAACGGCCAGTTTACAATCGCGGAACGTCGTGTTGAAGCCTTCTGCGATTGTCGTCGCGCTCGTCGTCGCGTGTGCGATCGCCTTGAACCAGAGCCCGAGAGCGCACACAACGCTCGGCGCGGCGACGGTCGCGGCGGAGGGACTCACCGAGGGCGCCCGCCTCTCGGCTGTGTACGACGCGATTCTCGCGGCTCGCGACGCCGATGCCGCGTCGCTTCTCGCGCGCGCCTGTCCTCCCGCGCCGTTGGCTGCATGCGACGACCTCCGCGAGGTCATGTTGTGGTGGAACATTCAACAGGACCTGTCCAGCCGAACCCTGGACGCGCGGTTCGAGGCGTCCGCTCGCACCGCCCTGGCGACGGCAACCGCCAGCACGCTGCGTGAGCCCAACCGCGGGGAAGCCTGGTTCTACCTGGCCGCCGCGTACGCGCCGCTGGCCCAGTGGCGCGTACTGCGAGGTGAACGACTGACCGCCGCGCGAGACGGCAAGCGCATCAAGGACGCACTCGAGCGGGCGCTGGCTCTCGACGGGAGACTCCATGACGCGTGGTTCGGCATCGGGCTGTATCACTACTACGCCGACGTCGCGCCGACCGCATTGAAGGTGCTGCGCTTCCTGCTGCTCCTGCCCGGCGGCAACCGGGTGCAGGGCATGCAGGAGATGCTTCGCGCACGCGAACACGGCGACCTGCTGCGCGGCGAAGCCGACTTCCAGATGCACTGGCTCTATCTCTGGTACGAAGAACAGCCGACACGAGCACTGGAGCTGCTCCAGGCACTGGATCGTCAGTACCCCACGAACCCGCTCTTCCTCCAACGCATCGCGGATGTGCAGCACACCTACTTTCACGATCACTCGGCGAGCGCGCGCAGCTGGCAGATGCTGCTCGATCGAGTGGCAGCGTCAACCGTTGAGTTCAAAGCCATTGCCGAGGCGCGGGCGCGCATCGGGCTGGCGGCGGAATCGACAGAGCTCGCGCAGCCGCAACGCGCCGTGGATCTGCTCACGCCCATTGTGCGATCGCGCCCGAGCGCACCGTACGGCGTCGTGTCGCTCGCGGGCGTCGCACTCGGCGACGCTCACGCACGCGCGGGCAATCGTCCGGGTGCGCTCGAGGCGTACACGCGTGCGATCGAGGACGCGCCACGCGACGATCCCGACGGTGTTCGTGCGCGTGCTCGCGAGGCCATCGCACGCGTTCGCGCGCGGCGCTGAACCACAGAGCAGCGCGTCTGATCAAATTTCAAAATTTTTGACAATTTAGTCTGGTTTGTGCTTGACAGCGGTACATTCTCAGCCGTAATCTACATCTGGTATGAGGGTGGTGAACGTAAGCCACCCCTAGTGAGGTTGACTTTTCGACCTCACCCTTCTGCACCCGGAACCTCAAGTGCGGCGCGGAAGGTGCCGATAGGCGTTCGGACGGCGGTAATCGAGTGAGCGTGCCAGACGGCAGCCACGGATCGAAAACCGAGCGTGCGCGCCAAGACAGACCCAGATGAAGGGGGGGATAATTCACAATGGCGAAGAAAGCCAAGGGCGGGAAGAAGAAGGCAGCGAAGAAGCGTTAAGCTGACCTCACCCGCAAGAAAAAAAGGGGGCGGCCGTCGCCCCCTTTTCAATTTTCCAGCCGCGTTCTCGTTCGCGTCCTAGTTCGTCGTCCCGTCCCACACCCTCACGCGACGAATCACATCCCACTGTTCGATCGCATCGACGATGTCCATGCCGGTCACGACGCGGCCAAAGACCGTGTACCGACCATCGAGATGCGGTTGCGGCGAGTGGGCGATGAAGAACTGGCTGCCGCCCGTGTCTGCCCAGTCGAGCGCCATGCCGACCGTGCCTCGCAGGTACGGCAGTTGATTGATCTCGTCGCGAATCGTGAAGCCCGGACCACCCTCACCGTCGCCGCGCGGGTCGCCTCCCTGAATCACGAAGTTCGACACCACCCTGTGAACGGGGATGCCGTCGAAAAATCCCTTGCGCGCGAGCGTAATGAAGGTGTCCACCGTGACCGGCGCGTCGAGGACGGCCAGTTCGAGCTGAATGCTCCCGCGGTCTGTCTCGATGTACACGTGCGTCGACACGGGCGGTGCCGTGAGCAGGGCCCTGGCGTACCAGTCTGGCGAATGCGACAGCGGGGCGGGCCTGATCTGTGCTCGAGCATCGCTCGCGGGATTGAGTTCTGTCAGCAGCGTCGCCGCGCGATAGCGAAGGGCCCAGTCCTTATCGGCGAGCGCCTCGGTCAAGAGCGGGAGCGCAGCGTCGGAACCGTAGGCCTTCAGCGCGCTGAGAATCGCGGCTCTGGCAACATAGGTGGTGTCCTCCAGGCTGCGCTTGTAGGCTTCGGCGAGCGCAGTCGGTCCAGCCGCCGGCTTCAGATCGGCGATGGCATTGGCAGCGGCTGCACGCACCACGAAGTCGGGGGACTCGAGCGCCTTGAGCATGACCGTGCCAGCGTCCGGCGGACGCAGCCGCGCGATCGCGTTCAATACCGCGGGCAGCACCTTGGGCTCCGGGTCGGTCAACATCGACTTCAAACGCGGCAAGCCAGCGTCGGGTGAGAGCGTGCCGAGCGCACCTGCCAAGGCGGCGCGGACAGTCCAGTTCGCATCCGGGTCGAGACCAGACAGCACGGTCATGAACCCCTCAGGGTCCAGCTGCGCCAGAGAGCGGATCGTGGCGCTTCGAATCGACGGACTCGGGTCGCCGAGCAGATCGATCAATGAGTCGAAGACGCCGGCAGTACGCATCGAACCAAGCGCGGTGACGATTTCGAGGCGTAGATGGGGCTCGGTCGTCGTGGCACGAGCCAGCATCAGCATCGGGGTAGCCACGGCTGCGCTGCCGATTCTTGCCAGCGAGCGAACCGCTTCAATCGCGACAGGGCGATCGGGATCGTTGATGAGCGAACCGAGCGCTCCCGCGGCCGAACGGTCTTTCATGAACCCGAGACCTTTGGCAGCAAACGCGCGCGTAACGGTATTGCCGTCCTTTAACAGGGCCAGTAAAGGCGTCAACGCGCGCGGATCCTCGACCCGCTGGAGAGCGAACGCCACAGGCCACCACCTCACGCGCGGCTGACCCGACGCGTCGAGGACGACGCTCGCAAGCGAGTCGTACGACTTGAGCCGTGCCAGCGCGTACACTGCGAGCCTGAACGCGGCGGCCGGGGTATCGCGCGCGGCGTCCATTTCCTCTGTCGGCAACCGTTCCAGGGCACCAGACGCAAGTATCTCGCTCGCCATCTTCGCAATCGGCGCGGCAGCCGACGCCTCGCCGATGAGTCCGAGCGCTTCAGCAGCACTGGCCTTCACCGCAGGAGAGGGATCGGCGAGCGCCGCAGCCAGCGGAGCACCAGCGGCCTTGTCGCCCAGAAGGCCGAGCGCGAACGCCGCCATCTGTCGAACTTCGGGATCACTATCGGCTAGAGCGGACACCAGGGGTTGCACGCCTGACGTCACGCCGCTGCGGCCAATGGCAAGCGCCGCACGCCGCCGCACGCGCGCTTCCTTGTCTGCGAGCAGCAGGATCAGGTCGGGCACGAGCGGGGCAGGCGGTGGCGCCGCAACTACAGAACGTCCACGCTGCGGTGCGACGGGCGCCACCTGAGGAACGGGTGCTTGCGGTACCGATGGATCGCGCAGCATGCGTGAGTCCTCGAGCCTGAGAACCCAGGACATCTTCTGATCGAAGCTCGGTTCAGGAGGAGGAAGAGGAGCTGTCGCGGGAGGAGCGCTGGCGCATGCACACGCAGTCAGCGCGAGCACCAGCCCGATCGTCGAACGCGTCACGTCGCGATGATATCATCGGCTCGCATTGCAGTTCCGGTACATCGCCGTCGAGGGTCCCATCGGCGCGGGCAAGACCGTACTCGCAGAACGGCTCGCCACACGCATCGACGCCACACTCGTTCTCGAAGATCGCGAGAATCCGTTCCTTGCCGACTTCTACGGCGATCGTCCCGGCGCTGCGCTTCAGGCCCAACTCTTCTACTTGCTCTCGCGGCATCGGCAACAGACGACGCTGCAGCAAGCCGACCTCTTCAGCCAGACGACGGTCGCCGACTATCTGTTCGACAAAGACAAGATCTTCGCGTATCTCAACCTCGACGACAACGAGCTGTTCATCTACCAGCGCCTCTACGATCTGCTGTCGCGCGATGTCCCCGCGCCTGACCTGGTGATCTATCTCCAGGCGCCGACCGATGTGTTGCTGCGTCGCGCCCGCAGTCGTCGTGAGGATCCAGAGCTCGAAGCCTTCGCGCCTGACGCCGACTACATGAAGGAACTCAACGAGGCGTACCATCACTATTTCTTCCACTACAACACCACCCCGCTGCTCGTCGTCGAGACATCGCAGTTCGATTCAGAAGTGAGCGACGAGGCGCTGGACGATCTCGTGCGTCAGATCGAGCTCATGGGGGCCGGCACGCAGTACTACGTGCCGCGCACGAAGTGAGTGATAAGCTGAACGTTCATGGCGTGGTTCAAGAAGACCCGCAAGCCCATGGAAGCTCAGGAGAAACCGAGCAACAGGGTTCCTGAAGGGCTGTGGGTCAAGTGTCCCGGGTGCGCGCAGGCCATCTACAACAAGGACCTCACGGCCAATCTGAACGTCTGCCCGAAGTGCGCTCATCACTTCCGCGTGAATGCCACAGAGCGGCTGCGCTTGCTGTTCGACGGCGACTGGGTTGAGTACGACGCCAATCTGGTCTCGACTGATCCGCTCGAGTTCACCGACACCAAGTCCTACAAGTCCAGGCTGAAGGCGAGTCAGGCCGCGACCGGCGGCAAGGATGCTGTCATCGTGGGGTCCGGTGCGATCGACGGTATCGAGACGATTGTGGCCGCACAGGAGTACGCGTTCATCGGCGGCAGCATGGGCGTCGTCGTGGGCGAGAAGATCACGCGCGGGGTCGAGCGCGCGATTGCCCAGCAGTGTCCAGTGGTCGTCGTCTGCTGTTCGGGTGGAGCGCGGATGATGGAGGGTGCGCTGTCGCTCATGCAGATGGCGAAAGTCTCTGGTGCACTGGCACGCCTGGCGCGCGCCAGGCTTCCTTATATCGCGGTACTGACCGACCCGACGACCGGAGGCGTGAGCGCGAGCTTCGCGATGCTGGGAGACCTGAACATCGCCGAGCCCAAGGCGCAGATTGGTTTTGCAGGCCCGCGCGTGATCGAACAGACGATTCGTCAGAAGCTGCCCGAAGGATTCCAACGCTCGGAGTTCCTCATCGAGAAAGGCATGCTCGATCTGGTCGTGGATCGGCGCGAATTGAAGTCGGTCATCAGCAAGGCGCTTCGGTTCATGGGGGCGGTGGCGACCAGGCCTGTGTCGTCGCAGACGTCGGCGACGCCGACTGCCGAACCATCCGCCCAGCCTTCGTGACGACAGACCCGTTCGACTGGCTGTTCGGCCTCGCGCAATTCGGCATCAAGTTCGGCCTTCACAACATTCACGCGATCGTCGAAGCGCTCGACCATCCCGAGCGTCGGTTCCGGTCCATCCACATCGCCGGAACCAACGGCAAGGGATCGGTCACTGCCATCGTGGACGCGGCGCTTCGCGGCGCCGGCTTTCGCACTGGCCGGTACACGTCGCCGCACCTGCTCGATCTGTCCGAGCGATTTGCCGTCAACGGCACGCCGGTGACTCACGACGACCTGCGTCGTGCCGTGGACGACGTACGAGGTGCGGTGGAGGGGCTGCGCGAGCGCGGAGTCCTCGAGGTGCACCCCACGTTCTTCGAGGTGACCACCGCGGTCGCTTTCGAATTATTCCGCCGCCACGGCGTGGACATCGCTGTCTGCGAAGTGGGACTCGGCGGCCGGCTCGATGCCACCAACGTCCTGACTCCGATGGTGTCCGCGATCACGTCGATTTCGTTCGATCACCAGCAGTACCTGGGCCACACACTGCGCGAGATCGCAGGCGAGAAGGCTGGCATCATCAAACCGGCCACTGTCGTCGTGGTCGGTCCTGTGAGTGACGAGGCGGCACAGGCCATCAGCGAGCGAGCCGTCGAGTGCGGTGCACCACTCGTGTGGGCGAAAGACGGCGTGGACATAGGCGCATCGGTCGACGCCCAGGACAGCCAGCGGTTCACGCTGCGGACGCCCGTGCGCGACTACGGTGAGGTCCATCTGGGTCTCGCGGGTGCGCATCAAGTGACGAATGCGGTCGTGGCGGTGCGCGTGCTCGAGACACTCGAATCGCTCGGCATGCACATTGGTCAATCAGCGGTCGCCGACGCGCTTGCGTCGGTCCGGTGGCCGGGCAGGCTGCAACGCATTACTGTCGACGGCGGTCGAAGCGCGCTGCTGGACGCTGCGCACAACGTCGCCGGTGCGGAGGCGCTCGCACACCATTTGCGGACGCTCGGCGGCGGCCGTCCGCTTGTGTTCGCGGCCATGCGCGACAAAGACTCCGAGGCGATGCTGCGTCTGCTGACCCCTGCAGTGTCAGCGATCATCGTCACCCGTCCCTCCAACCCCAGAGCCATGGACCCTGCGGCGTTGGCCGCTGTCGCTCGCACTGTGGCACCGGGCCTGCCCATCGACGTCGAGGATGATCCGGGACGCGCGATCGAACGGGCCTGGACGCAGAGTCCACAGATCGTCGTCGCGGGATCGATCTTCCTGCTCGCCGACGTC
>JBEBGB010000496.1:0-4125 GCA_040081675.1 Vicinamibacterales bacterium | reverse complement strand
CTTTTTCGACTCTGTTACGGAGCGCGGTGCTGAAGCTTGAACGAGTGGGGACGCATCACGCTCGTTCTCTCTCCATTCCAGGACTGCAACATCTTCTGGTCCGTCAAGTCTCCCCGGGGCGCGTATCGGTGAACGTGCGCCGCCTGTCCAGAATGGAATCGCCATGTCCGTCGTTGCTCTGTCCGAAATGCTTGGCGCCGCGGTCCGCGACGAGAGCGGATCGGTACGCGGACGCGTGCGCGACCTCGCCGTGGCTCCCCAGGAGCATCCGACGCGAGTCGCGTTCCTGGTGGTCCGCACATCGGAGGGCGATCGCGTCCTCCCAGCCGAGGCCGTTCGGGCGTGCGGCACGACCGTCCGCACCACCAATGCGGCTCGGTCGTGGGTCCCGTTCGTCATGTCCGACGGCGTGTTGCTGCTGAAGCGCGACCTGCTCGATCAACAAATCATCGACGTGCACGGGCGAAAGGTGGTGCGCGTCAACGATGTGGAGTTCTTCTCCAATCCCATCGACAGTCACATCGTGCTCGATGTGCTCTCGGTGGACGTCGGAGCGCGCGGGGCCGTGCGTCGGCTCGCCAAAGGTCTGGTCCCCTCCTTCACACTTCGGTCGCTGCTCGAAAAAATCCCGCCGCGCGTCATCCCCTGGCAGTACGTCGACCTGATTGAAATCGATCCCGCCCGGCGCGTGAAGCTGAAGATCGCCTACGAAGGTCTGTCCAAGATGCACCCCGCCGACATCGCGGACATCGTCGAGGACCTCCCACCGGCAGAACAGAAGGCGGTCTTCGAAGCGCTCGACGAGGAAGTGGCCGCCGAGGCACTCGAGGAGATGGACCCCGACGTGCAGGTCTCGATCGTCGAGTCGCTCGACAACAACCGCGCCGCCGACATCGTCGAGGAGATGGATCCCGACGCGGCCGCCGACCTGCTCGGCGATCTCACCGAAGACCACTCGGACCAGATCCTGAAGCAGATGGAGCCCGAAGAGCGGCAGGAAGTGACGCAGCTCCTCGAGTTCGGCGAGCACACCGCGGCTGGGCGAATGACGACCGAGTTCATTGCCGTCTCGGACGATGGGACGGTTGCGGATGCCATCGACGCGCTGCGCCAGTTCGAGGGCAGCACGGAAGCGGTCGCCACGGTCTATCTGATTGGCGCGGGGAATATCCTGGCGGGAGCGGTGCCGCTCGTGCGCATTGCCATCTCACCGCCTGACATGCGGCTGAAATCAGTCAGCGAGATGCCAACGACGTGTGCGCCGGACACCCCGCAGCGGGAGGTCGCCGAGCTCTTCGACAAATACAACCTCATTACGCTGCCGGTCACCGACGAGCACGGACGGCTCGCAGGCGTCATCACGGCCGACGACGTCATCTCGATGCTGCGGAACGGCTGACATGTTCTCGAAGCTGAAACAGTGGCGCGCGCGCCTCGTTCTGTTCCTCGCCGTCGTCGGTCCGGGCTTCATCACCGCGAACGTCGATAACGATGCGGGCGGCATCTACACCTACTCGCTCGCGGGAGCGCAATTCGGCTACTCGCTGCTCTGGACGATGATTCCGATCACGATTGCCTTGGTGGTCGTGCAGGAAATGGTCGCGCGCATGGGTGCCGTCACCGGCAAGGGCCTCAGCGACTTGATTCGCGAGGAGTTCGGCTTCCGCGTCACCTTCTGGCTGATGCTCGCGCTTGTCGTCACCAACTTCGGCAACGTGGTCGCCAACTTCGCCGGCGTCGCCAGCAGCCTGGAGATCTTCGGGATCTCCCGGTACATCGTGGTGCCCCTGGCAGCGGCAGCGGTGTGGGTGCTCGTCGTGAAGGGTACTTACGAGAGCGTCGAGAAGATCTTCCTGGCAGCGTCGCTCTTCTACGTGGCGTACATCGTCGCCGGGCTGCTCGCCCATCCGGACTGGAAGGCGGCTGCGATCGCCACTGTCTCCAGACCGACAGGTATCGGCATCAACAACTACGGCTACCTGTTCATGGTCATCGGGCTCGTCGGCACCACGATCGCTCCCTGGATGCAGTTCTACCTGCAGGCCTCGATCGTTGAGAAGGGAGTGACGGTCAAGCAATACCGGACTTCGCGGTGGGACGTGGTGCTCGGGTGCCTGTTCACCGACATCGTCGCGTGGTTCATCATCGTCGCCTGCGCGGCGACGCTCTACGCAACTGGCAAGACCGACATCCAGAGTGCCGCGGATGCGGCACAGGCGCTCAAGCCACTCGCGGGCGAGTACGCGTCGCTGCTCTTTGCGGCAGGCTTGTTCAACGCATCGCTGTTCGCGGCGTCGATTCTGCCCATCTCCACCTCGTACGCGGTATGCGAGGGTCTGGGCTTCGAATCCGGCCTGGACAAGAAATTCCACGAGGCGCCCGTGTTCTATTGGCTCTACACGGCGCTCATCGTGGCGGGCGCTGGCGTCCTGCTGATTCCGAGATTCCCGCTCATTCACGTCATGGTGCTGTCGCAGGTCGTGAACGGCGTCGTGCTGCCGTTCGTGCTGATCTTCATGCTGCTCCTGACCAACGATCGCGAACTCATGGGCGAGCACATCAACTCGCGCGCCTTCAACATCGTGGCGTGGGCGACCGTGGTGACAATGATCGGGCTAACGCTTGCCATGCTCGTTACGCAGCGCTAGTGGCGGCATGTCGGGTGATGAACACAACCGTGACCTCTGTGTGAGCTCCGTGTCCTCAGTGGTAGAGCTTTTTGAACGACGGGATCAGACGGGCTGTCTCGAGAATGGACGATGGAACGCTACGTCTTTGGTTTCGGGCGTGCCCAGATGAACCCACCCAGGAAGCCGACGACGGCGCCGAGGGGTCCGCCGGCGAAGATGGCCGTCATCGCCGTTTCGACGCCGAGGTCGTGCGTATTGGACGACACCTGCGCGATGAGAAGACCCGTCAAGAGTGCGCCAAGAATGAACCCGCCGACGGCGCACAGCAGACCAATTCCAACCCGTCGCATCGTCTCTCGCTCCCCCTCAACTCTTCTTCACTTACAAGCCAGCCCAGCCTGCCGGGCCTGGGCCAGCTGCTTAAGAGCGAGGCGTTTCGTGGTCGGTCAAGACTGGCAGGTACTCAATCCACGGCCCAACGGCGTCCCGGTATTGCTTGGCCAACACGCGGCTGATTTGCGCGATGTGTCCCAGATCGTGCGCCACCCACGTTGCGGGCTGAACGTGCTCGGTCCCTCGTCGGCGCGGGTCCACTCGTCTGGAAGGCCGTCGAGAAGGGCGTGCAACGTCGAAGGAGTGCGAGCAAGGATTCGGGTTGCGCCGTCGAGAGCAAACTTCATGTCAGGGTACCTGCGCCGAACTACTGACTCGGCTCCCCTGGCTTCAGCTCGAGCACATCGATCGCGTTGGGTGCGACCAGTTCGCGCAACCGCGCAGGCGTGCCAGTGAGGGCGGGAAACGTGCCGTAGTGCATCGGCACGATCTGCCGCACGCCCAGCATTTCGGCTGCAACCGCGGCCTGCTCGGGACCCATCGTGAAGAGGTCGCCAATCGGCAGGAAGGCCACCGACGGCCGGTACATCTCGCCAATCAATTTCATGTCGCTGAAGACCGACGTATCGCCAGCGAAATACGCCGTCAGTCCATCTTCGAATCCGATGACGTACCCCGTCGCAACCCCCATGTAGAGCAGCTTGCCATCTTCCTCGATCGAACTGCTGTGCATGGCCGGCACCATCGTGAGCGACAAGCCGTGGCTCTTGAAGGTTCCCCCTGGATTCATGCCGACGACGTTCTCGAGACCCTTGTGCTGAAACCACACCGAGAGTTCATACGGGGCAAGAACCTGCGCGCCGGAGCTTCTCGCAAGGCTGACCACGTCCGCCGTATGGTCGAAGTGTCCGTGCGTCACCAGCATCAGGTCGAGGTCGCCGATCTTCTTGGCGCTCTCGGGGCACGACGGGTTCGTGGACACCCAGGGGTCCGTGATGATCCGCGTGCCGCCCGGCGAACGCATGACAAAGGTGGAATGGCCGAGCCATGTGATGGACAGCTTTGACATTGGTAGATCCTACTGTTCACACCGCGCGAGCGCGATGTTGTGAGTACGACCCCCGTTCAAACCGTGCATGCGGATTTCCCGCACACGGCTTAC
>JBEBGB010000495.1:0-4141 GCA_040081675.1 Vicinamibacterales bacterium | reverse complement strand
CAACGACCACGGTGCCAGGCCGGCCACGCAGCAGATCGACCGCCGCGTTGAGACCTGCACGATATCTGGTCCGCCCCGCGCCCGCCTGGACGGCGTCGAGCGCAGAGCTCGCGGCGGACCGGTCTGCCGTTGGCTGGCTCGCCACCTGCGCATCGTCGGCGAAGCTGACGACAGCCACGAGATTGCCAATGGGTGCATCGGCGATCGCGCTCTTCGCCACCTGCCGGGCCTTCTCGAACTGACCTGGCGCGGACATGCTGAGGGACGCATCGATCGCGACGACGGTTGTCGCGCCGGACGTCGCCAAGCCGGAGGCAAAGAATGGACGCGCGAAGGCGAACGCCAACAGCAGGAGCCCCACCACGCGCAGGGCGAGTAGCAGTAGCTCGCGCAGCCTGCGCCGGCTCGCGTGCTCGACCGGGGCGCGACGCAGCAGATGCACGGCAGAGAACAGCACGCGGTTCTCGGGTTCGCGCTTGAGCAGGTGCAGCACCAGCGGCACAGCCGTGGCGACGGCGCCGACGAGAAAGAGCGGCGACAGGAACCCCATTAGAATGCGTGCTCCCGCGTGGAAAGGTACTGGAGCAACGCAAGTTCGAGCGGATCGGCAGTGGTCAGCAGGTGGTAGTCGATGCCGACAACGCCCAGCTCATGTTTGTATCGTTCAATCAGTCCCTGCATGGCCTCGACGTAGTGTGAGCGCACGAGGGCTGGAATTGCCATCACCTCCGCGCCAGATTCCAAGTCTTCGAACCGTGTGGCGCGCTCGAATGGAAACTCGAGTTCGTGCGGGTCGAGCACGTGAAAGACGACGACCTCAGTGCCTTTGAACTGGAAGTGCTTCAGCCCCTCGATGACCCGATCGGGCTCGTCGAACAGATCAGAGATGAGCACGACCATCCCGCGCTTGGTGATCGACGCAGCGAGTTGATGCATCGGCTTCGACACATCCGTCCGCCGCCCGAGCTTCAGTCGCTCGAGCGTCAGCAGCATCGTGCGCAAGTGGCCCGGGCGCGCGCTGGCGGGCAACATGCCGACAATGCCCTCGTCGAACGCGGTCAGCCCGATGCCGTCGCGCTGCCGGTTCATGAGGTACGCCAGGGATGCGGCCAGGCATTGGCCGTATTCGAACTTGGTGAGTCCGCGCGAGCCGTAGCCCATCGAGCCGCTCACGTCGAGCAGCACATGGCAATTGAGGTTCGTCTCGGCTTCGAACTTCTTCACGTAGTGCCGGTCGCTGCGCGCGTAAACCTTCCAGTCGATCGTGGAGAGGTCATCGCCCGGCATGTACTGGCGGTACTCGGCGAACTCGACGCTGAAGCCCTTGAACGGGCTCCGGTGCAAACCGGTGAGAAAACCCTCGACGACCGTGCGGGCGCGCAGTTCCAGTGTGGCCAGGCGCGCTACAACCGCCGGGTCGAGGAACTGGCGTGAGCGCCCGGTAGTGGCCACGGTCTACATCCCGCTCTTGGGCACCGGAATGGTCTCGAGCAGCCGCTCGACGATCGTGTCGGAGGTGATGCGCTCGGACTCGGCGTAGAAATTCGTCATGACGCGGTGGCGCATGATCGGTTTCGCGAGCGCTTGGATGTCTTTGATCGACACGTGATAGCGCCCATGCATCAGGGCACGTGCCTTGCCGCCGCGAACCAGCGCCTGCGACGCGCGCAGGCCGGCGCCCCACTTGACCCATTTGTCGACGAAATCGGGCACGCCCGGACGTCCTGGCCGCGACGCGTCGACCAGACGCACGGCATACCGCGCCACGTCTTCGGCAATCACCACCTCGCGCGCCAGTTCCTGATACAGCAGAATGTCGGGTCCGCTCAGCACGCGTTCGGGCTTGGCTTGTTTCGAGCCGGTCGTCTTGGTGACCACTGCCACTTCGTCGTCTTCGTTCAAGTAGTCGATGACCAGATTGAACATGAAGCGATCGAGCTGCGCTTCTGGCAACGGGTACGTGCCTTCGAGCTCGATCGGGTTCTGCGTGGCGAGGACGAAGAACGGCTGCTCGAGGGGATAGGTCCGACCTGCAGCCGTGACGTGGTACTCCTGCATGGCTTCGAGCAGCGCGGCCTGGGTCTTCGGCGGGGTGCGATTGATTTCGTCCGCCAGGATGATCTGCGCGAAGACCGGTCCCTTGACGAAACGCAGGCGGCGGCCGCCGGAATCCTCGTCGAGGATCTCGGTGCCGGTGATATCCGACGGCATGAGGTCCGGCGTGAACTGGATACGTTTGAAGTCGAGATCCAGGATGTCCGCCAGCGTGCGAATGAGCAGCGTCTTCGCGAGGCCAGGCACCCCCGTGATCAGGCAGTGACCGCCGGTGAAGAGCGCCACCAGCACGTGGTCGATGACCGCGTCCTGTCCGACGATAACCTTACGCAGTTCGTTGAGGATGCGTTCGCGGCCTTCAGCGACACGCTCGACGCTGTCGGCGCCAGTCTTCGACTCGTTGTGCAAACGCGTGCCTCGTTCAGTGGGTCGTAGTGGGTCAAATAAAGTCAGTGGGTCAAGGAGTAGACCACTTCGTTGATGCCCATGCGGTAGGCCAACGAGGTGTACTTCAAGTAACCCGGAAATTCCTGCGCGTTCGACCACTCCCAGCCGTCGCCCATGTCGGTGTTCCAATTGACGTAGAGCATCGGACGCTGGTTGTCGTCGAAGATGGTGCGGAGATGTGCGACGAAACCGCCCTTCTCCCAGCTGCGTCCTTCCATGAACGAGCCGAGACCGGCGATCTGCGGATAGCCATCCAGCTTGTAGAAGCAGCTGTAGATTGGATGGTCCTTCGGAAAATCCACGATCTGACGATCGGGAAACACCTTCTTCATCTCGTTTTCGAAGTGCTGCCACTCGTACGGGCCGTGAAAGTCGTCGAAGAGCGCCGAGCCGCCGCGCAACAGGAACTCGCGCAACGTCTTGACATCGCTCTCCGTCAATTTGAGATTGCCGGGCTCGACGAAGTAGATCCACGGGTTCTGGAACAGCCGCGGATCATCCAGCGACATCACAATCGGGTCGAGCACGTCGATCGACGTGGCGGTCTTGATGCGACGCGAGAGGTTCTGTTCGGCGGCCGGTCCGTCGATGAGCCACGGCTCACCGTAGAAATCCTGCTGCTGTTTGGTGCCCTCGGTCGTGTAGTGGTATTTGATCCGGACAAAGCGCCACTGCAGGCCGGCGAAGCGGTCGTCGGCAGCCGTGGGCAATTGCGCGTGCGCGGGGAGTTGCGACAACGGCACGAGGCCGAGCAGCAGTACGGCGGCCACGATCCACTGCCGCCGCCGCGCCGGTGTCACGGTCGGGCCTCGGCGAGCTTCAGCAGGAGGTCTTGCGCGCGCTCGTAGCTGGGGGCCACTTCCAGGGCGGCCAGCGTCTGCTTGCGGGCGTCGGCACGCTTCCCGCTCACAAAGTAGCTCTCGGCCAGGTCGGTGAACGCCGCTGCCTGGTCGACAGGGTTCATCGCGACCACCGCCTTGAATTCGACCGCCGCCGCGGCCGCCTTGTTCTGTTTCATCAAGGCACGACCGTACGCCGTTCGGGTTTCGGCGTCGAACGGATCGATGGCAACGATGCGCCGGTAGACCGGTGAGACGACGTTGGGATCGGTGACGCCGTTTTCGCGCAGCAACGCGGAGAGCTCACGGGCGGCACCAATGTTGTTGAAGTCGACCGCGACCTGCGCCTGCAACGCTTCGATGGCAGCCTTGGGGTCTTTGCGCCTCATCGCAATCTCGGCGAGAAGCGCGTGTGGGCTGTCGTCTCCAGAAGCGATCGGCACCAGCGCCTGCGCCTTCTTGAAGGCCGCGACCGCGCCGTCGAAATCGCCCGCGCGTTGGAGCTGCACACCCAGCGCCATCTGCGCGATGTAGTTGCCCTCGTTCTTCGCGGTATACGCCTTGATCTCTTCGAGTGACAGCTTCGGCAGGTTCACGTCCTTCGGAGGTTCGGTGAGCGCCGCGCGAATCTTGCCGTACTTGTCTTCCATCCGCTTGTCGAACGCCGCCTGCATCTGGCCAAGGTCGGCACCGACCGCTGTGCGCATGGCCTCGTCGGTCTCGAGACCTTGCCCGTAGGCGCGCAACAGCTTGTGCAGACCTTCGTCGCCGTAGGTCTTGACGATGTGGTCGACCAGCAG
>JBEBGB010000494.1:0-4156 GCA_040081675.1 Vicinamibacterales bacterium | reverse complement strand
GAGTTCGTGCAGTCGCTCAACTTGCCGGGCAGGTTCAGGCGCGACGACGTGGCGCTCTTGCGCGACACCTCTTGCTGGGCCGCCCGGCTCGCCTCGCGCGCGCGCGCCGCCAGGATGATGCGCGCGATAATCGACTCCGCCACGCTGATGTTGTGATTGAGCCAGTGCTCGAGCGCCGGGCGCACGATGCCGTCGACGACAGACAACACTTCCGGATTGTTCAAGCGGTCCTTCGTCTGCCCCTGGAACTGCGGCTCGGCGATGAACAGGCTGAGGATGCCCGTGAGTCCTTCGCGGATGTCCTCTGCGGTGAGCGTCACGCCCTTTGGCGACAGGTTGTGCGTGTCGATGAAGTTGCGCACCGCCTTGCCGATGCCCGCGCGCAGGCCGTTCTCGTGCGTGCCTCCTGATCCTGTCGGGATGCCGTTCACATACGACCGGATGTGTTCATCGGTCGCCTCCGTCCACTGCATCGCGAGGTCGAGGCGCGTGCCGTCTTCCTTCGCGATCGTGAACGGCACCTCGTGCACCGGCTTCGCGCCGCGCTCCGCCGTTACCTTTTTCAGATACGCGAGGAGGCCCTCGGCGTGCTCGAAGACCGACTTCGTCTTCGTCGTCTCGTCCTCGAAGGCCACCTTCAGGCCCTTGTGGATGTAGCTGGCCACCTCCAGTCGTTCGCGGATGATCGCCGCATCGAACTCGACCTTCGGAAAGATGGTGGCATCGGGATGAAAGTAGACCGTGGTTCCTGTTCCCCGTGCCGGTCCCACTTTCTTGAGCGGACCATCGGGTCTGCCTTGTCTGAAGCGCATTTCCCAGAGCGCGCCGTCGCGTTTCACGGTGGCGACCAGTTCCTTCGACAACGCGTTGACGACGCTCGCGCCGACGCCGTGGAGGCCGCCCGCGGTCTTGTAGTTGCCCTGTTCGAACTTTCCGCCAGCATGCAACACGGTGAAGATCACCTCGAGCGCGCTCTTCTTGGTGGCTGGATGCTTGTCAACGGGAATGCCGCGACCGTCGTCTTCGACCGTGATGGACGAGCCGTCTTCGTGAAGTGTGACGCGAATGTTCGACGCGTAGCCGTTCATGGCTTCGTCGATGGCGTTGTCGACCACTTCCCAAATCAGATGATGCAGACCCGTGCTGCCGACACCGCCGATGTACATGCCCGGACGCTTGCGGACCGGCTCCAAACCTTCGAGAACGGTGATGTCTTTCGCGGTGTAGTTCGCCGATGCCATGTATATACTTCTGCCCTCTGAGACTTGCCTGAATGCCGCGCGTCCTGTTGCTGTGTTTCACGATTGTAGCGGCATTTCAGACGCAGCTCGCCGCTGCGCCGCCGCTCACGCAGGTCGCTGTCACGGCGCCGGTGGCGGCGCTTGCCGAACGCCTCGGCATGAACGTCGCGCGCGACCGTGGCCGGTTCGTCGCCGAGATCATCAGGCGTGTGTACCTGCCTCCAGCCAGCCGGCAACCTGTGCTCGATTTGGTTGTTGCGCCGC
Organism: Vicinamibacterales bacterium; assembly: GCA_040081675.1. GTDB lineage: Bacteria > Acidobacteriota > Vicinamibacteria > Vicinamibacterales > CAVVIG01 > CAVVIG01. Next base: position 2,651 of record JBEBGB010000494.1, on the reverse strand, counting down.
GACCGCTCAGCGACCGCACAACTTCTGAGGAGCGTCTGGTCACGGACACGAGCACATCGCCGCTCGTGGAACTTCCACTAACGCCTGACCTGTGGGCCACGCAGATCTTCAAGCGCCCGATTCCGCAGGACCAGCTGCTCGCGTCCATTCTGCTCGACCGCCGAGCAGCGTTGCTCTGTCGCGGCCTGCTCGCTGCCGACGACGAGACGCTCGAGTTCTACGCGGAACGCCCCGCACTGCTGATGTTCATCTACGAGCATGCGCCCGGTGCCTTCGCGGCATTTGCCGACAGTGTGCGCATCCACGATGGCCGGCTCCTGATTCCTGGCGGACCAGTTGCCGGCTCGTTGTGGCAAGACCTTGTGCACGTGAGCCCGAACGACCCCGACTCGTTTCTTCGCGCGATGTTGCTCGAGCCCGAGGCCAGGCTCGCCTACTTGTTCGACGTGTTGGCAACCGCATCGCCCGCCGCGCGCACCTTCGCGCTCGGGCTCTGGATCGACGACGATGCGCTTCGTGCCCAGCGTTTTCAGGCACTCGGCGTTGCGGTCCACAATGCCTTCCGCGAGTGGCATGTCGAAGAGTTCCCGTTCACGCGGCCACTGAACGATCTGGCAATCCTGCTGCTCCGAATGGGAGTCGACGATCGAGGCGAGCCGGCGCGACCCGCGCGTCGTCGATTCTGGGCTGAAGCACTCGGTGTCAACGGGACGCTCGATCCTGCCGTGACGCCAGCCGCCGCCTCGCTCCCGCTGGTTGACGCGGCGTGGCTGGTGCAAGCCACCGCAGGAGACATGTACAGCCGCGGCGACAAGCTCGATCAGATGGCGTTTGGTCAACGCGTGTTTGGTGCCCATCGAGATGGCGAGTCAGACATCGCGATCAGCGTCATCCGCGAGATGCCCACGCGGAAGATGCTGCTGCTCGGGCTCGAGCGCATCGGAGTGACCGACCCAAGCCTTTATGCCGCTGGGTTGCGACAAGCACGCGAGTCGCTGGAGAGCAGCGCCGAACGCTTCTGGACCGTCTCTCAACACCAGGGCACGCTCGCGCTGATCGTCCGTATGGTCCTGGCAGGTTCCGTCACTGCGCGTGAAGGTGAACGGCTCGTGCGTTCGCTGTTCGCGGTTCCGATTGTCGGCGGAGCATTCAAGGGTGCGCTCGCCGAATGGTTCCAGGGAACGCTTGGGCAGACGCTGCCGCCCGGCGCGACCTGGCAGCAGCGAGCCACTGCGGGCGCCGCCGGAGGCCCGACGCCTGGAAGTCCGCTGGTCGAGTGGGAAGGGCAGTCGTATCGCCTGGACCTGGCGTTCGCCGAACAGCATCGCATCGAAGCCGTCCAGGGCCGGCAGAGCGGACCGGACCTCGACACGGCATTCGCGGTGACCCGCCTTGGTCGGCGCGCAGCGCAAGCCGCCTCCATCGACGCGGTTCGACCGTTCATTGCCGACGTGCAGGCGTTGTTGGCGGCGTCGGGCGCCATGCTCGCTCGCCCAACCGTGAATGCGCTGCCGCCAGGTGTGGCCGTGCCGCGCGATGGGCGCGAGTGGTTGTCGCGTGCCGCGGAGGAATTCGATCGTTCCGTGCGGACCAACGATCTGCACCGCGCCGTACGTGCCGGGGAATCGATCCTCGACCTGGGCGACATCGCCACGGCGCAGGCGATCTTGTCCTTCACCTATGCGATGCATCTCGGCGACCCCAGCGGCCCGGCGCTGCTTGGCGCCAACGTCGCCCATCGGCACGATTTCGGTTTCGGCCGTCGCGACGGTGAGGGACGTGCCCGCGGCCCGTGGGCGCAGCCGCGGCAGGACTTCCAGCCCGGCGTGCCCTGGCACGTCGTGGGCTCACTGGTCGGTCTGGATGTCGCGCTTGCGCCGCTTTCGCTGCATCGGCAACGCATGGACGGACTCGCCGCGCCACCGAAACTGCAGTCCATCGAGCGCGAGGCGTTCGCCAGCAACGTGGCGTTGCTCAATCCACGCCACTTGTCCGACATCGACCGGGACCGGATCGTCGCCGCCATTTCCCAGGGGCGAACCCGGATCAAGGCCCTGCGGCCCAATTCCCCTGAATTCGAGAAATTGAAGGATGAGATAGCCCTGGACGGATGGCGAGCTCGGACCCTCGGTTGGATGCTGCAAAATGAACCGAACTCAGTAGAGAATCAGTTTTCGCTTGCCGAGCTGCTCGTGCTGGGCGATCCGGATTCGGCTTTTGATGCCTGGGGCGCGAATGGTCTGCTGTCATTCGGCTGTGTGTGTGCACGATTCCCATTGCCACGAACATGGCGCGTCGTCGCCGGGCGCGCGCAACTGGCCATGATGGCCGCATCGACTGTGGAGATGAACTTGGAGCTGGCGCAACGCTTCGCCGGCGCGCAATTACCAGCCGCGCTGCTGCCGTCGGTTCTCGAGACGGCCATGCAGGACTTTGTCGACCTGGTCGAGACTGCCGATTCAGGCGATCGCATGGCGTTGCTTGGGTACACACGTACCATTCCGCTCACCGTCATCGAAGATGCCGTGGCCGGCACCGCGACGCTTGAAGGACCATTGGTCTCGACCGCCGATGCGCCAGACCCGAACACCATCCCAATAGATCGCTGATGCGCTGCTTTCTGCGAGTCGCCGCGGTCACACTCGCCGTTG
>JBEBGB010000493.1:0-4158 GCA_040081675.1 Vicinamibacterales bacterium | reverse complement strand
GTGGGATTGTTTTGATGGTGCCGGAGGTCGGAATCGAACCGACACGTCCTTGCGGACACGGGATTTTGAGTCCCGCGCGTCTGCCAGTTTCACCACTCCGGCACGAGAGAGGAACTCTCAGTATAGCGCGACCCCTTCGCGGACTGGCCAGCCGACTCCACGGCTTCAGAATTGTCTAACTCATCAATAAATGAGTGCCTGTAGGATTTACCCACCGGAGCGAGCCAACTACCTAGTTCCCTATAGGTTGACCCCTTTCTCGAGAGTCCCTCGGAAACCATGAACAGGCGCGAATGGATGAGCTGAAAGGCACGAAGTTGAGTGCGCAATCAGAGGCGAAAGTGCTCAAAAACCGCCATTTTTAGGGCTTTTCTCGTTGTTCGCCGAACGTCCGTGCGCTATACTGATGGAACTGCCTGGGTTCTGTCGGCCTACCAAATCGAGCGCCTTACGGGGGGAACCGTGACATTCACAGTCGGAGACAAGGTCATATACCCGAATCATGGTTTGGGTATCGTACAGCGCATCGAAGAGAAGACTATTCTCGGCACGACTTGCGGTTTCTACCATCTGCGCATCGTGGCCAACGAGACGATGGTGCTGGTGCCGGTCAGCAATGTCGATGGTGTCGGGCTTCGGCGCGCCATCACAGACGATGAAGTGGATCGGCTCTTCGGACTGCTGGGCGACGGCAAGATCGACAACCACCAGAACTGGAAGGGTCGCTTCAAGGACAACTCCGACAAGATGCGGAGCGGCTCGATCTACGACGTGGCGGACGTGCTGAAGAGTCTCACGTTCCTTGCGAAGTCGAAGAGTCTCTCGTTCCGCGAAAAGCGCATGCTCGACCGCGCGAAGTTCCTGATCATCTCCGAAGTATCCGAAGTGATGCGCGAGACTGCCGTCGCAATCGAAGGCCGCGTCGACACAGCGCTCGAACGCTGCTTCTCGACGAAGTCGCGAGCTGCCGCTGCTCCTCCTACGCGCCCCAAGGTAACCAAGGCGACAACCACTCCTCTCCCGCGCGCGTCGGCAGCGCAGGCCGCGACAAGCACCCGTCGCGCCGTGCGCGCCTCGTAGTCGTTTTCACCACGTCGTTTCAGCGCAAGCCCGCAGCCTTCATCGGCCTGCGGGCTTTTTTTCGTTATCATTCCGTCCCGGTGATCATTCCGGCTCTTCGCACGATGGCGACCTACGTCGCCGTCTCGCTCTACGTCCTGCTCGTCGGTCCTCCAGGCATGCTGCTGGCGATCGTCTTTCGGTGGAAGAGCCTGCTGTACTTCCTCGGGCACACCGGCGTGCGCCTTGCGCTCGTCACGTCGGGCATCCGCTTTCATGTCCGTGGACGCGAGTACGTGCAGCTCGGACGCGCGGCCGTCTACTGCTCGAACCACCAGAGCAATATCGACCCGCCGGTCCTCTTCGAGGCACTGCACCCCCGGATGCACATTCTCTACAAGCACGAGATCGATCAGATACCGATCCTCGCGCGCGCCTTCCGACTGGGTGGATTCATTCCCGTCGATCGGCGCAATCGCGAAGCGTCGCTGCGTTCCATTGAAGCGGGTGGGCGCTCGATCAGGTCAGGCAACTCGTTCCTGATCTTTCCGGAAGGGACGCGGAGCCGTACCGATGATCTGCTGCCATTCAAGAAAGGCGGCATCCACATGGCGCTGCTCGCGAACGCGCCAGTTGTTCCCGTGGCGATCCGCGGTGGCCGTTCCGCGATGCCGCGCGGCAGTTGGCTCATTCACCCGGTGACGGTGGAGATCAGCGTCGGACCGCCTGTTGAAACCACGGGCCTGGGCGCTGAGGCTCGCGACGACATCATCCACCAGGTGAGAGTCGCGATTGAATCGCTACTGCGAACGCAAGGCGCCACGATCGATACGCCGTCGTAGGGGCACGGAGGGCGGGCGAGTCAGGCAGGGCAGGTGACGGTCAATGTCAGGTCGGGACGGTCGGGACGGGTCCATTGCCAACCGCCCAAGGCCTACCGCCTGCTCTAGATCTAACTGCCCGTGTCGAAGGTCAACTTCCAGGGCGCCAGCGGCTGTTTGTCTGTTCCAAGAATGCCCTCCTGCAACTCGACCACGACCGGGCTGAAGCGCTCGAGGGGCGCGGCGAACTTCAACTCGAGGACGCGCGTGCCTGGGAGGTACTGGGTGGTGAAGGGCACTGGTGCTGTCGCATTGGCGTAGTGCACGACGATGCGCCCGCGGAACGTAGAGGGATCCATATCGCGCGAGAACTGAATCCGCACGCTGCCGGCCGGCCGCACGTCGGTTTCCTCCAGCGTCGGCGCGCTGAAGACGACCTCGGGCGGCGGCGCTGCCGCGACACGAATCACTGGTGTATCAGGCGTGTCCTTGGGCGCCTGCGTGATCTTCAGCGAGCCCGCTTCAGCGTTCAGCCACTGCAGACCGCGACCTGCTTGCAAGGTGCCAGAAACCTCGAGCCAGCGTCCGGTGTCGATGCGCGCATCAAGCGCCAGCTCGAAGTCCTTGCCCTTGGGCCGCATGTTGGTGACCCAGACCGCAGCGTCCGCTGAGCGCAGCACGAAGTCCCATCGGCTCTGCGCCGGTGCGTCTGGAAGGTCGCCCAGCAGGTTTCTTCCGCCGAACTGACCGGTCACCGTGATTCGCTGGTCGAGGTAGCGCGATGGGTACAGCACCAGGTTGCGAATCGAGGGTGCTGACGGTGGCGTGGCCGGTGCAATCGCCGATGCGATGAGCGCCGTAACCTGTCCGGCTCGAGGCCACGCACCTTCGGGTTCGATGCCGAAGGTCCGTCTGAGGTCGTAGGTCGCCAACCGTGGGTCATCGGCGTTGAAGCGTCCGAGATCCCAGAATTCGCCGCGCACTTCCACCATCCCGCTCGGAGCGCTTCCTTGCGAAACGACGCGTACCGATAGCCCGTCCGTCGAGAGGCGAAGCTCTCCGCTGTCGAGTAACTGCAACTCGCCGACAACCACCACCGGATGCTGGTGGAAGTACGTCGACTGCGCGAGCAGCGCGGCGATGTTCGTGGCGCGCCTGGGCGTTCCGGGCTGGGCCGAAACCGTCGCGGCACAAAGGACGAGCAGGAGCAGGAGACGTTTCATCGGGTTCCACTCACCGAGGCGACCTGACCACTACAGAACCTTGCGTCGACCCATGCGCGCCGTTTCGCTCGAGGCAGTGTGAAGGGCCTTGCCGCCGTGTGAATCCGGAACGGCACTGGCCATGAGGCGCGATATTAGCATGGCGGTATTTGCTACAATCTGGCGCGCTTGTGAAACAACAGAACAAAGCAGGAGCCAGGTCCCCGCGGCCTCGCCAGCACGCGGATCAGGTCTCCGAACTGACCACCAACCGCCTGTCGGTCTACCTGCGTTGTCTGACCGAGCTCGAGGAGCAGGGTACGCGCACGGTGTCGTCGCAGGCGCTTGCCGAACGGTTTCATTTGAACGCGGCGCAAATCCGAAAAGACCTCGCCTACTTCGGCGAGTTCGGCGTGCGCGGCGTCGGCTACTACGTCCGCGATCTCAAGCGTCACCTCCGCCAGATTCTCGGTCTCGATCGTCGTCTTCGTGTGGCGATCGTTGGCGCAGGCAACCTCGGGCTCGCGCTTGCCGACTATCCAGGTTTCAGGCAGGAAGGGTTCGAGATCGTCGCGCTCTTCGACAATCAACCGCAGAAGGTGGGCCAGCAGTCTCGTTCGGGCGTGCCGATCCACGACATCAACGAATTGCGGCGCTTCGTGAAACGTGACGGAGTCAGCATCGCGGTCATCGCCGTGCCGGCCACGTCAGCGCAGAAGGTGGCCGATGTGGTCACCGCGTCGGGCGTCAAAGCCGTGCTCAATTTCTCGTTGAGCACGCTGCAGGTTCCTGACGACGTGAAGGTGAAGAGTGTCGACTTGACGGTGTCGCTCGAGAGCCTGTCGTTCTATCTTGCGCATGAAGAAGACGACCGGCCGGAATGAGTTCACATCCGAGGAGCGCGTAGTTCCATGGCCAAGCGAAGCACACGCGTCGCGCCGCGCCTCTCACATGTCGACCCCCGTGGTCGCGTGACCATGGTCGATGTCGCCGAGAAGCTGGTGACATCGCGGGAGGCGATCGCGCGCGGGTCGATACGCATGTCGCACGAAGCGCTCTCGCAAATTCGAGCCGGC
>JBEBGB010000492.1:0-4162 GCA_040081675.1 Vicinamibacterales bacterium | reverse complement strand
GTCGAATAGTTCATCGTCATGTTCCGCTACGTCTCAGGCGCCGCTGCCGAGGGCCTCGTGCAAGAGCCGCTGCAACTCGACTCTCTCGCCCTCGTCCAGATTCACCAGCGATCGATCGACGTCGCCCGGCGTCGAGAAAACAAGTTCAGCGGCGTCGTCCCAATCCACGCTGCTCGCAAGGTCTGCGACGAAACCGAGCGGTTCGTCCTGCTCGATGGAGTCGGACGAGTCACCCGACGCGTTCGGGACCGACGCGACAGAGGACGGCGTCGCGACCGCTGTCTGCGCGCCAGGCGCTTCAGCGATGCGGGGCGTCTGCAGTGAAACAACCAGCGCCACCGCAGCGGCCGCAGCACTCACCAGCCCTCCGAGCCGCCACCACGAGAAGCGCAACAGTCCTGTCCAGCCAGCTGCTTCCGCAGATTGCTCCGCCTCGCGCCGAATGTCTTCCCGCACACGAGACGAAAGATGACCCCAGAACAGCGGCGACGGCTCGGGCATCTCCGTCTGCACTGTCATTTGCAGGGCCGCACGCAATTGCGCGAGCTGATTCCGGCAGACTTCACAAGAGCCGAGATGCGGAACGTCCGGCTCGGCCAGGGCGCCGTCGAGCAGATCGACAAAGGTCTCTGGAGACAGGTGGTTCATGACTACAAGTTTCCGAGCAACTTCTTCAGGTTCTGCAACGCGTGAAACACGTTGGCCTTTGCGGCGCCGACCGATGTTCCGAGTGCCGCGGCGACGTCCTGATGCGACATGTCCTTGTACGTCCGAAGAATGAGCGCTGCCCGCTGTTTGGGTGGCAACTTTGCGACTGCGGCCCGAACGCGAGCAGCGCGTTCATCGCGCAGCAGCCGGTCTGGAGCGGACTCTGTCCGCAGGTCGATGTGCTGCCGTTCTTCGAACGGCTCGGTCTTCGGTGCCTTCACTGCCACGCGGTTCAGGCACGCGTTCACGGCAATTCGGTGGAGCCAGGTGCCCAGCGCCGCCTGCCCTTTGAAATTCTGGAGCCCACGATAGGCGCGCAGAAAGACGTCCTGCGTCAGGTCGCTTGCGTCCTCGTGATTGCCCATGAAGCGGTAGCAGATCTGATAGACCGCACGCTGATGGCGATCGACGATGACGTCGAAAGCCCCGGGACGCTGCTCCAGGCAGGCCGCCACCAACTCGGCCTCGCCAAGCGTTTGCAGTGCCGGGTCGTCGGGCGCCTCGGCGGTCTTTCTCACGACCGTCACGTCCCAGTCTGCTCCTGAACGGCCGATGAGCGTCAATGTCGATGTCACGGGCGAGACCATGCCTTCACGCTGCTTAGACCTCGTCACACCACGATCGTTACTTCAGATCTTCGATGATCTGAGGCCGAGCCTCGCCAGGTTTCAGCGGCGAGCGATGACGACGTAGTCCATTGACGAGAACAGCCGGCGATTCAGCTTCTGCGCGTGATCGTTCACGGCGTCGACCACCGTCGCCATGCTGGGTCCGAGGCCTTCCAGTTGCTCGACTCTGGCCAGACGGTCGTCTTCAGACACCGGCGCGCGGAACTGCACGTTGACGTTCGAGAACCCGCTCGACTCCACCAGGTGACGCAACGTCTCGGGATGGAGCGGCTGCTTGTGCGTCAGATCCCTGATGTAGGTTTCGAAGAACGCCATCCAGCAGTTCGGATTGATCGTCTCGAGCACGAGCGGCGCGCCCGGCGTCATGGCGTGGTAGGCAGCTTCGAGAAAGCGGGCCAGATAATCCGGCGCGAAGTGCTCCACCACCTGGATCGCCACCAGCCCGCCGACAGTTGTGTCTGGCTGCCTGACGAGGAACGACAGCGCATCACCAAGTTCCACGGTGAACCCACGACCTCGACAGATCTCCACCATCGCGGGACTGATGTCGACGCCCCGTGCCGACACGCCTGACGCGTGAAGCGCATCCAGCAACTCGCCGCGACCGCAACCCACGTCGACCACATTGGACGCGCCAGCGAAGATCGGGACATAGTCCTCGACACGCCGGCGAATCTCGTCTTGGGTGCCGCGAAACTGGTCCTCGAACGCGACGTAGGTGAGCGAGTCGACCGACCCGGTGAACGCCGCCCCTGCCCCACCCTTCGTCACGGTGTCTGGTGGTAGAGACGATAGGGACGCCGGCATCGATGCGGGAGAGGTTGGATCAGGTGGAGTGAGCGCCCCAGGCCCGGCTTCGGTCTGGCGTTTCAGCGCAAGCAGACGCTGCTCGGTGAGGGCGAGACGCTGACGGATCTCCGCCCCGCCAATGGCACGGTCCTTCGTGTCGACGTACGCCGTGATGGTCATCACGTACTGTACGAGCAGCGATTCGAAGCGGACGAGTGCCTCGAGTTCAGCGCGAGCCGAACGCGTGAGCGCTGCGAGCGCGTCGCTCGCCTGCTGATGTGCCGCGACGTTGCGATTCAAGTGATCAGCAACGGCGCCGTTGAACTGTTGTTGTTGCTCGAACGCGGGCCCGACGAGCCCCCACACGAAGCGTCCCAGCCGACCCTTGAGCGACGAGTCGAACTGAGGCACGCCGCCAGCACGCGTCTTCCAGCTTGCATTCACCGCGGGCAACTGCGACGCGTCGTACGCCTGTGGCTCCTGCGGCAGTTCCGGCACGGGCCGCAGGGCGTGATTCAGTGCGGTCAGCGCCGCGTTGTAGAGTCGATCGGCCTCGAGGCGTTCACGCTCGAGCCGCGCGAGGAGGTCTTCGACGGTCTGCTGGTCTGTCACGTAGGTATGAATCTAGCACTAGCGCGGTTCGCCTCGGACCGACGACACGGCTGGGCCAACAAGGCCTCGACCTCGTCAGGCGCCGGCATGCCGCCCCGCGCGCCCAGCGCGCGACAGTTCAGTGCGGCGACCGCGTTGGCGTACCGCATGGCGTCTTCGACGGTCGTGCCGGGATCGCGCAGGCACGCCGCCATGAAGCCACCGTGAAACGCGTCGCCAGCGCCAGTCGAGTCCACACAGGTCACCGTGAAGGCGGGGGTGCGATACTCACGCCCCCCACAGAGCGCGAGACTGCCTTCGGCTCCAAGGGTCACCGCGACCAGCGGCGACCCGAACTCTCTCGCAATCGCCGCAACGGCGCGGCCCGGGTCCCCGTACCCGGTCAGCGCAGCCGGAAACGCTTGCGCCGCGATGACGGCATCGATCTGCACGAGGAGTTCGCCGATGCCCTCGCGTACGTTCTCCACATCCAGGACGGTCGGCATACCGGCGGCTCTCGCGTACCGCGCCGCCTGGGTCGCCGCGGTCGTCTCGTAGCAGTCCACGAGCAGCATTCGGCCCGATGTCACGGCGTCCTTCGACACCTGCTCGGCGCGAATCGCCAAGCCGGCGTGCCGGTTCCACAGCACGGTACGTTCGCCGGTGCTTGCGTCGACAATCACGACGGCGAACTGGCTCGTCGCTCCTGGGGTGTTCCACGCCTCGCTGACGTCGACACCCTCCAGTGTCAAGCTTTCGCGTCCAACGCACGCCAGGTCATCGTCGCCGAAGCTGCCAATGTAACGGGTGCGCCAACCCAGACGCGCGCACACAGCAGCGGCTGTCGCCGACTGTCCACCAGGGAGCCGGACGAACTGATGCAGCTGCTGCTTGGAGTTACTCGCCGGATAGTGCTCGACGAGCGCCACCAGGTCGACGCTGTTGAGCCCGAGCGTCACGATGTCGAACGGCGCGGCGTCGTGCTGGGGAATGGAGAACGGCAGGCGCACGATGTGGGATCGTAGCACTGCGCCCTGGGCAGAGACGCGACGGAGCAACCGAACGCATTACACTATCTGCGCTCTTGCACATCGACCGGCCGCTGACGCGCGGCCGCCCAGCACACACGCCTCGCACGGGATGACTCGTCGAGACGCGACCTTCGTTGACGGGGGGTCAGAACATGTTGCGACGAACCCGACACGCGGCGATTGCGCAGTTCCTTGTGCTGCTCGGCGCGGCATCCGCCATCGCGACCTTCGCTCAGACGCAACCGACCTTTCACACCGAAGCCAATTTCGTTCGCGTGGATGTTTACGCGACCAGTCGCGGCGTCCCGGTGACCGATCTCACTCGCGACGATTTCGACCTCTTCGACGCTGACGCCCCCCAAACGATTGCCGAGTTCACGCGGTTCAGCGCCACCCGCGGCCCAGCAATAACCA
>JBEBGB010000491.1:0-4162 GCA_040081675.1 Vicinamibacterales bacterium | reverse complement strand
GCTGCTCTCGTCGGTGTTCGCCGCGGGTCTTGTCTGCTCGCTGGCGGCCATGGCCGTCATCTCGAGAAGGCCGCTCCTCGAGTCCCTCCGATCGGAGTAAGGCGCGCATCCAGCGGGCGTCGTTCAATTGCGGCTCTTGCCCGCTCCGTCGTACACCGTCCGCGTGGCGGGACCGTAGTAGAGCGAGTTGAACAGCAACTTGTAGGTTCCGCGCACCTGGGCTCGAAACTGCGGTCGAATCGCAAGAAGAATGACGCGCCCGCGGCCGACCGGCACGTCGGCGATGGCGGTCTTCCCATGCAGCTTCTCCTCACCCAGAATCCATCCGCTCATCAAAGGGTTCGTCAGGGGATAAGTGGCGACCGATGTGGCGCCGACGCCCACACTGAACGCGGCATTCTGAAGGGAGAAGACCGCAGCCTCGCGGGGCATCCCATAGGCGATGGGATTGTCGGTGTCCAGCACCACCTTGAGAAGCGATCCGGGCACGTAAAACTCCTGCGCCGGCACCCCTTCGAGCGTATTGGTGATCGGCAACGCGAACTGCCTCGCAGCGAACAGCGTCGCCTCGTCCAGCGTGACGAGCGTTCCCCCGTCGTTCACGAAATCGCGAAGGCTCTGGACGCCGGAATCGCCGATGCCGCCACTGTACTCCGGCGCAGTCGTCCCGGGGCGATGCCCCTGGATGATCTGGCTCTCGCTCAGCTCGCCAGGAATCAGAATCACGTCGTACTTCGCGTTCAGGTTCCCGGCCCTGACGTCGGCGTCCACGAGAGTCGCCACAGGCAAGTCGTAGTTCTCGAAGATGAATCGTGACCAGCCTTCGTCCATCGACGCGACGTAGCTCTTGTACATCGCGATTCTCGGCGGGTTCAGCTTGAAGGCATCGACGGTCAGCCGCTCGTTCGACGCCACGAAGGTGACCGAGGCATCGCGCGCGATCGCCTGCAGCGTGCTCTCGATTCCAGGCGTGGCGCGGACGATCATCGTTCCCGCCGGATACGACTTTCCTTTCACGACGATCGCCTTGGCTACCCAGTAGACCTCAGCCTTCGCCTTCATCAGCTGATTGAGAGCCTTCATCGAGGCGTTGCTCTCGTGTTCGAGGATGTACGACCTGGCTGGACCGCCCTCGACGCTGCCAGCGGGCGGCGCGATGGTCCCGACCTTGACGAGACTTGCCTCGAAGGGCCGATCGATGGTCACGACCTTGACCCCCATCTGAATCGGGAGCGTGTGCGCCGTCACATCGTAGGGGCGCTGCGGCGGTCCTCCCGGGTACTCGCGAAGATCCGGGTAGAGCTGTCGTTCCATCATCGTCTTGGCAAACGAGCCAAAGGGCTGCGCCATTCTCATCACGTAGCTGCCCTTCGCGTACTGCACGCCGTCAGCCGTGAAGGGCGCCCGCGCCTGCTCCACGTCGACTTCGCCGAACTGCATGATGTTCAGCATCTCGGCGGCGGTCACCGGATCGCGCTGATCTGGGGGCACCACGAACGCGTACGGGGCGCCGCTCCACGACACCGCCCGCTTCTGGACCGTGTAGAAGTTCCGGAGCCAGCGCTCGCGGTAGTAGGCCATGTTCTCGAGCGCTCCCATCGCGGCGCTGAGCTCGTAGTCGACGATGTCACGCAGTTTCCAGTCGCCGCCCCGCCAGACCGCCGGGAACTTCCAACTCAACACGCGCGGGTCATAGCCGAGGCCCGGGCGCAGATCGCTGAAGCTCTGGCGAATCGGCGACGCGTACTTCACGCTCGCCGCCTCCGTCAGGATGCGCACCGCGCCGTGGTAGTGCTGATACGCGCGGGCCGGCGTCCAGGCGTCGTAGACGGCGTTGGTGGCGATGCCAGTCTTGCCCTCACCGATCAGGCGATTCATCATCGCCTGTCCGATGAACGATGCCCCCTGAATCAAAATCGGGTCGATGTTGGGCTCGTACGGATCCATGAAGGGGGGCACGAACAGCCGCGCGCCGGTGTTGCCCATCTGGTGCACGTCATAGAGCACCTGCGGATGCCACTTCCGGTAGACGCCGTCTATGGTGTTGCGCGTCTCGGCCTGCGTGAACATGTACCAGTCGCGGTTGTTGTCGTGGCCGGCGTAATGGTGATACAGCTCCGGCACCGGCGCCCCATCGAGCGGCGTGTTCACGGTCTTCCGCTGCCAGTTCACGACGATGTCGAGGCCGTCGGGGTTGAGCGAGGGCACCAGAATGACGATCACGTTGTCGAGGATGTTCTTCACCTCGCCGGTATTGCGCGTCGCCATGTCGTAGGCGAGTTCCATGGACATCTGCGCGGCGGCCACCTCCGTGGCGTGCACCGAGCAGGTAATGGCAATGACCGACTTCCCTTCACCGATCAAGCGCTCCGCGTCCTCTGGAGCCAGGCCGCGAGGATCCGCGAGGCGGTGCGTGATCTCTTCGTAGCGATCCAGCTTCGCCAGATTCTCCGGGCTGCTGATGGTGACCCGCAGAAAAGGTTTCTCGAGCGTAGTCCGGCCTATCGTTTCCACGCGGACGCGGTTCGACGTTCTGCCCAGCTGATCGAAGTACCCGGTAATCTGCTGCCAGTCGGCAAGCTTGCCGTCGTCGCCGACACGGAAACCCAGGTAGTCCTGCGGCGACTTCACCTGGGCCATGGCCGCAGTCACCGAGACGAGCAGCGAGACCACGGCCAGCAAGAGTGTTCGTGTCTTCATGGAGCTGGATTCTACAAGATGGAGGTAGCGCCGGCGGCGAGCCGCGGCATGACTCAATCTCCCCAGATTTCCCGCGCGACGTCTACGATGAGCCGAAGTTTGGCCCACTGCTGTTCTTCGGTGAGCTCGTTCCCGTCGACCGTGCTCGAGAACCCGCACTGCGGACTCAGGCTTGTGTTTTCCAGAGGCATGTAGCGCGCGGCCTCCTTCACACGATCGATCAGCGTTTGCCGCGATTCCAGATCGCCAACCTTGGTGGTCACAAGGCCGAGGACCACCGTCTTCTCCTTCGGCACGAAGCGCAAGGGCCGGAAGTCGCCCGCGCGTTCGTCGTCGTACTCGAGGAAGTACGCGTCCACATGCAGCTCGTTGAAGAGCACCTCGGCGACTGGTTCGTAGCTGCCTTCGGCGACCCACGCGCTCTTGAAGTTTCCGCGACAGAGATGGACGGCGACGGTCAGGTCGGTTGGGCGGCCGTCGATGACGGAGTTGATCAGCGCTGCGTACGCGTTCGGCAGTTGATCGGGATCGTGGCCGCGTTCACGGGCGCCGGCGCGCAGCTTCGGATCGCAGAGATACGCGAGGTTCGTATCGTCCAACTGGATGTATCGACACCCCGCTTTATAGAGCGAGTCGACTTCGGCGCGATAGCATGCGGCGAGGTCGGCGAAGAACTCGTCCATGTCGGGATACGCCTCGATGTCGATCGTCTTCCTACTACCTCGGAAGTGGACCATGGTCGGCGACGGAATCGTGACCTTGGGCGTCTGTTTCGTCACCGATTTCAGAAACTCGAAGTCCGGCTTTTGAATGTCGGTTACGTGGCGAAGCTTGCCGGTGATCGAGAGGCTCGGCGGCGCAAAGTTGATCTCACCCCGCTTGCCTTTGAACTTGGTTTCGATGCCGCCGGAGACCGTGACGCCCTCGAGGCGCTGCAGAAAGTCGACGTGAAAGTACGTTCTCCGGAACTCGCCGTCGGTGACGGCTCGAAGGCCGACGCTCTCCTGTTTTCTGACGACATCCCGGATGTGCTCGTCCTCGACGCGCCTGAGATCGTCGGAGGAGATCGTCCCCTGCAGGTGCTGCCTGCGCGCGGCGAGCAAGCCCGAGGGCCTGAGCAGGCTTCCGACGTGGTCTGCGCGGAAGGGCGGATTGTGTGCGGACATCGAAGACGCTGATTTTGTGGTCGCCGGCCTCAGTGGCGGATTATCTGTCATAAGACGCCGCAGGGACGTCGAGATCTTCTGCGTCAAGCGCGCGAGCTCGAGTCCCTCCGATCGGACTAGGGGACGCGTTACAATGCGACTTGTGCATCCGACGCTCGAAGACGGGTTACGCGCGCTGCGGGAATCGACCGAGCAGGCCAAGTCTATTCGGATCGAGCTCGACGACCGCTACCTGGCCCTCATCAGCCTCGTGGAAGCCCGGCCGGACGATCAGTCGGGCGTCGATAAGAGCTGGG
>JBEBGB010000490.1:0-4163 GCA_040081675.1 Vicinamibacterales bacterium | reverse complement strand
ACGGTGCTGACCACTGCCCCGTAGCGCTGTAGTACTTGAGGATTCGTGTCCGCCCCGTCTCGCCGTAGATGCGCACGACGAGCTGAATGCCCCCTCGGCTAAGTAGGTAGAGGCTCCCGGACGTGGCTGTGCCCGCGGGTGTAAACGTGACTCCGTCCGACGAGCCCAGGCGAATCGGATCGCTTCCGGGCGCCGCGCTACCTTCCGCGCTGGGAATCGAGGGTAACGTCCCGAAGTCGACGCCGGGGAACTGGTCCGCCATCCGTTCGGGCGTTCCGACAGCAACGTCCACGCCCGCGGAGATGTCCGCTGCCAGGACGCCGTTGCCATTTCCGTCCTCGTACATCGTCTCGGTGTAGCCCGCGCCGTTCTGAGCGAACCGGATCGCGGTATCGCGGCCACGCACGACGGCGCGAACACGAGCCTGCTGGAGGCGCGCCACGACACGACGCGCGGCGCCTGCCGCTCGAACTCCGTCGATGCCGGTACGAATGGGTACGACCGCCGTCGACGCGAGTGTGGCGGCGACGCCAAGAACAAACATCAGTTCGATCAGGGTGAACGCCGCCACGATCGCCTACTGCTGTGACGTAGTTGCCGGCGCCGACACCGTAAGTTGCGCGCGCAGTTTCAGGAAGCTCTTCTCGCCGATCCCCTGCACGTTCATCAACTCTTCCGTCTTCTTGAAGGGGCCCTTCTTCGTCCTGTAGTCGACGATGCGTGCGGCGACCTTGGCGCCAATGCCGGGCAGTCGCTCGAGGTCTGCGACCGTAGCGGTGTTCAGGTTGATGGGTGCTGCTGTCTTGTCGGTGGATGGCTTGTCGGTGGCTGGCTTGTCGGCTGCTGCCTTCTCCGAAGACGCCTCCGGCTTCGTGCGCGGCGCGGCCGTCTGCGCGAACGCACCGGTGGCCATCAGGATGACGAACGCGAGCGCGGCGGAACTGATTCGAACCATGACTATCGCTCCTTCTTGGTTGGACTGCGATTGCAACGTGAGCATGACTGCGCCGTTCTGGCGCGGTGCCCGTTGCGCTCATCGCGTCACCGCAACGGATCGCAAGACCAGGACCGTGACAATGCGATCATGAGCGCGTCTGCAACCCGCTCGTTTGGCAAGCCTTGCGAGTACTCCGTGATCGAGTAAGCCGGACACCGCGCGCGCCACATCACAAGGAGCGACACCGCGAGTTGTCGCGCCGAAGCGCCGGGAACGTCGCGCATCAGCTCCGAACGCGGATGATGGATGAAAGAAGTGACGCTCGGTACGCCGCTCGAAGAGTGACCCACTCCGAGCCAGGCGGTTCTTACGACACGCGTTCCCCGTGCGACGAACACGGGCCGCGGTCTCGAAGGATGCGATTTGCCGAAATCAGCGTTGGAGGGGAACGACCGGAGGGACCGCTTCACCGACATGCCTGGCGGCGTTCGAGGGACGCGCGGTACGCGTCCACGACGGCGCGTCTGAGGTGACAGGCGTCACCTCAGACGCGGTGCACTCGCTATGGAACCCGTAGTGATCCGTACCGGTGAGCAGGCCACGGCGCAAACGGCTCCGCCGTGGCCAAGCTCACCAACCGTTCAGAGCATTGGTGGGCCGTGTTTCACTCTGAACTTGACGCGCCGCTGCGCAACAAACACCGCCGCGTCGAGCGCGATGGCAACCAGGAGGAGCCACGCCGCCGGCAGTCCCCGGTCCGCGTGCCGTTGGTAGTAGAAGATCCCGAAGATGGTCAACGCGTTCGTCATGCCGGCCAGTGTCGCGAAGGGTACAGGCATGGCGACACTGTAGCCGTATCCACCGCCGAGGACGCCTCCAATGGTGGCGGCCCAGAACACGTTGGCGCCGATAGCCTGCGCTACGGTCGTCACGACTCCGATAATGCCCAGAGAACCCAGAATCGCGCTTACGGTTGTCCGTGGTGTCATTGGATCCCCCTCGACTACTGCGCCTTGACTACTCGATGGCATTCGTTGATCTCAATGGCGGCCCGTCCGAATAGTCCGAGGCCGAAGCCGAGTAGACCGCTCGTCGTCGCACACCCTGCGACTCCGGGACCGGCTGCCACGCACCCGGGAATCGCGCGAATGAAGGCGACCGCGAAAGCGATCACTGCATCACGCGCTATCTTACGGCCAGCGACGAACGTCAGATTGCCTGCGCTGTCGCAGTTTTCGACTGCTGCGAGACTGGGAAAGAGCAGCTGCAGTGGATTGGCGAGTTCGTCACGATTGCTGGCGTAGTAGCTGTGACCGCCTTCGCCCCACGTCCAGAAGTTGTTCGGATCGTTGGCGTCGAACTGCACATTGCCCCAGAATTCAGCCCCATCCGATTGGTCGTTCGCGTACAGGCTGTACTCGAGGGTGTTGGGATTGCCATCATCAAGTTCAGCGGCGATGGCGTACCCGCCGTCCAGGCTCGCAAATTCGTCGGCTTTGGCGCTACCCAGCCTTTTCAGCCAGGCGCTGAGGCCTTCGTCTTCTCGATGGTGCGCGAGCATGATCGACGTGTTCACGACACGGAAGCCCTGGGCAGACAGCTCCTTGCGTACGTGGTCGAGGCGTGCCGCAGCTGCCGGATGCGACGTCAACCACTGGTTCGTGTCGGCGACCGTGCCTGTGACGAAGTTGGACCCATTCGACTGGTCGTGCGTCCTCGGCAACAGGATGCTGGTGGGCAGGATGCCCGCTAAGAGGACAATCGCCAACCCGAGCGCCAGTGATTTGAACGGGCTGCCGTGCGTGGTCATTGCCGACTCCCTTCCGGCTTCCGAGAGCCCTCCATGCGAAACGCACCGCTCGGAAGAGCGTTGCTCTGATGGGGCGACACCTCGCCCACGGCCGCTGGTGTACTGATCCGCTGCGTCATTCCATCCTCCCTGCTTGCTTGTCGCGGCCGTCTTTTGAACAGGCTCGCGCCCCCAATGGCTCCTGTTCCAGTTGGCCGTGAGATGGCAGGTGATGGGAGGAGGAAGCACGAACCAGCGCCTGGATGACGGCCCCACGCGCTGCCAGCGGAAGGGCAAGCGCCGCGCCGTTCGGACGCGATCAGCCGCGTGCCTGCAAGATGCTCCACGGACGTGGCTTATCGATTGAGTTGTCGGGAACTGACGAATGCGCGCAGCGAGAGGCCGCCTGCGGACGACACCTCCGGTTGTCTACGCCCGTGCGAACACGCCGGTGTCGTGCCCACAGCAGGTCGCAGACTTTGAGGCGCGAGTCCAGCGCCCGCGCGGACACTCGGGAATGTCGTCCTACGGGTGCCGCGTCAGCAAGCGCCCGATATTGTCAATCGTCACCGAGGGGAGGAATTCCGTGTTCTGACAAATCGACATCGCTCGCTTCTGGGTCAGCGCCGTGGCCGCCTTCACGCGCGACTCGCCGGCCCCCGCCGCCCACGCGCTCTCCCAGAGCACCGCCAGCAGATGCGACCCGCCCTTCATGACCTCGATCGTGCGGTCGCCGAAGGTCTTCCACATGGACTCGGCTCTCGCCTTCCCACCACCCTCGAATGCGATGACCGCATTCACCACCTCAATGGGTGGGATCGTGGTGAAGGTGTGACGCATCGTCGCAATCGTGGCTTTTGCCGCCTCGAATCCGTTCGCGACAAGTTCGGTCTTCGCAGTGATCGGCGTACCCAGCAAGCCTTTCAGAATCAAGGCCCGCTTCTCGTTCACCATGTCGTCCTCGTACGCGGTGTGGACTCCTTGCCCAAGCGGCCGACGCTCTGTCGTGCCGGCCTTCTTTCCCTTCGTGAAGGTGTAGACAAAGGGACGCCGTGGATCGCCATCATGCAGAAAGGAGATGTGCAGCGGCTGGCACGCGTCGCCAATGTAGTGCGTCAAGACGCCCGCCGCACAGACGAACTCCGCAGCCTTCCCCGCGCGCACAAACCCCACCATCTGGTCGAAGATCTGCCAGACACGAAACGGCAGCAACCCGCGATGCTGTGATGAAATCGTCGCGCCAGACAGAATGTCCTTTATCGACGAGTAGAACGCATTCCACACATCCGGGTCGATGTTTGCATCGTCCTTGCACAGGTCGAGCAGTGTGCGCCCCTCCTCGTCGGGCTGATCCATGTCGGCGAAATGATTCGGCCCTTCGTTCCCACGACTGAAGCCTTGCTGCGCGATGCGCGGCTTCCAGAAGAAGTCGGGCAC